>JAHDCK010000300.1 GCA_020629915.1 Saprospiraceae bacterium | reverse complement strand
GTCTCTGGCTTCCCCGCAGAGTAGAATACCCCCGTCGGGAGTGGGTTTCATATCAAAAACCTCGTGTCTCCCAGCCCCTGTGGGTATTATTTCATAAGGCCGATACCAGATTTTTTCTCCTTGGTTAGAAACTTTAGCTATTAACCCTCTTCGGATATATTCTCCAGGTAAAAAAGTAGTATCTCCGACTTGTCCTGCCAGAATATAGCCCTTATCATTAGATTCCATAATATTTGAAAAATGATACACAGTACTAGTTAAGCCTTCATCAAAAACAGTTTCCCAGACTTTGTTTCTGTTGCTGTCCAATTTAAAAACACAGGCATCGTATCGGATTTGACCGCTATAATCTTCTCCTACTTTACTTGACACAATGATACTCCCATCCTCCTCTAATACCATATCATAGGCCGGACCATAGTAGGCACTAAACGGGGTGCGGTACTCCCATTCCTTGTTGCCCAGACTGTCTATTTGGAAAAGCCAGCATCTTCTGTCTTGTTTCCCTCCAATTATTATTTTTTTTAGCTTAGAACTAATTTTATAAACGGGATCAGAATAGGAATTTGACCCATATACTTTTTTCCACAAAACAGAATCATTTTTTGCATACAGAACAAATCCATTATTACTTACATCATTGGCCACATTTCCACCTAACAAATATCCTCCGTTAAATGAGTGAAAGCCAATTGTTCTAATAAAATCCTGATTTGGAAAGTATGGGCTCAGAAAAGTATTAGAGGATATTGTATCCCCAAATGCATTTAATTTTAACAAAAAAGCTTCTTGCCTCCCCAATTGATAGTTTATACTATATCCTGCGACAACAAATTCTTCATCTGAAGTAGACTTTATTTTAGGTCTCCACACCTCATAAGTTTTTTGGGTATGGGTAAGGGTATTGATAAAAAGTGGTTGGCCAGATAAATCAAATTTTGAAAATAATAAACCTGTGTTGTATGGAGGGATGCTATCTGCTATTATCCCGGTACTATAGTAACAACTGTCTGTCACATGAAGGCTTGTCAATATTACTGCCGGATGGTCCAAATGATACCGCTTATTAAAAGTCGTCTGCCCCTCTAAACTTAGACAAAAAGTGATTATTAATATAGCAAAGAAATATTTCATGCAAAAAATTTGATTTTGGTGAGCCTGATACTAAAAATAAGCATTTTATTTATATTATTCAATAATTTCTGAACCTTGATTTTAGGGATGAATAAGATTTCCTTAATTTCTTTCATGCGAATCATTCGATTCGCTTTAAGCTTGTGCATCATGGTCAGACGCTCCTTCTTTGTCTGGAAATTTCATATAAAATAATTCCTGTTGCGACGGAAACATTGAGGGAATCCGTTTGACCGGATTGTGGAATGATAAAACGCTGGTTGGACATTTTGAGCAACTCCCGGTTCACGCCTTTTTCCTCGGAGCCGATGACCAGGGCTGTCGGTTGGGTAAAATCCACTTCGGAAATCATTTTATCGCCCTGCAAATCACTCGACATCAGAGACAATCCCGACTCCTGCAAATATTTGGCTGCATGGATCAAACTGCTCTCCCGACAAACCGGAATATTGGACAAAGCTCCTGCCGATGTCTTCATGGCGATGTCATTGATCTGTGCGCTGTTTTTGGATGGAACGACGAGGGCGTGCGCGCCCAGCACTTCCGCCGAACGGGCAATGGCTCCCATATTTCGTACATCCGTAATTCCATCCAGCAAAAGAATGAGCGGCATTTCAGATCGCTCGTAAATTCCAGGCAGTACATCTTCTATTTTATAATATTTTAAAAAAGAAAGAACTGCTATGATGGATTGGTGATTGCGGCCGGAAGCCAACATATCTAAACGCTCCTTGGGGACGATCTGTACCGGAATGCGATAAGCTTTAGTGAGGTGTCGGATTTCCTTTTCAAAATCGCCCCGAATACCCTGTTGAAAATATATTTTTTCCACAGAAATATTATTTTTTATAGTATCCACGACTGGATGCCGACCGTAAATTTGGGTAGACTTTGAATTGTTTTTTCTCATATTTTCTTTGTTCAAAATTGGCTGTTTATTAGCCATTTTTGGCCTAAAACCCGGAAATTCGTCATTTTAATGCAAATAAACAGACAATCAGTCGAAAATTAGCCTTTGTTTGTAGGTTTTGAATTATTTTCAAGGGACAAATTACAACCAATTTAGGTTCTCAGACAATTTATTCCTTATTTTAAAAAAACAACTACAAATGATTTCATCTCGACTTAAGCTGTCGCTTTTTGTGTTTGTACTTTCCTTTTTGTTTCAAACAACAACTTCAGCTCAGGAACTCAATGTCCTTGACATCACTCAACGCCATCTGGAAGAAAATCTTACCCAACTGGATTTAACTACAAATGATATCCAGCACTTCCGGGTAGATGCTCAAAGAACTTCCAAACAAAATCAGGCAACTTATCTCTATCTCGTACAAACGCATAATGGCGTTGATATTCACAATGCGATTATGACGGTTGGAATTCTACCCAATGGAAAAGTATTCCACGTTGCCAATCGTTTTGTAAAAGACGCTGCTCAAAAAATCAATGCCACTACGGCCAACCTGACTCCTGTTCAGGCGGTACAAGCTGCTGCTCAAAATCTTCGCTTAGAGGCAGAGGGTAGTTTTACAATAAAAGAAACCAGAGAAAACGTATATTATATTTCCCCATTAAATGTAGCTCGCGAACCCATCAAAGCCCGGTTGAAATATCAGCTTATGGAGGAAGGCGATGTGCGCCTTGCCTGGGATTTGGAAATCAATGAAACCCGATCGAGCGATTGGTGGACGATGCGGGTAGATGCTATCAGCGGGACCGTTTTAGATATAGGAAACTATACCGTTTATTGCAAATTTGATCATACACACAGTAATGGCCGCTGTAATCATCGTTTAAATCAGGAAAAAGAAAAGCTGCAAATTCCTTTTGTAAAATCAGCAGCAAAAACCCTCAACCCGGATAGTTATAATGTCTTCCAGGTTCCCCTCGAATCTCCTGCACATGGAGACCGTTCTATTGCCATCAACCCTGCGGACAGCACGGCCTCTCCTTATGGCTGGCATGATGTGGATGGAATGCCCGGAGCCGAGTACACTATCACCCGAGGAAATAATGTCCACGCCTTTTTGGATTTGGGAGATATTGATATTTCATCAGGTGATGAACCGGATGGAGGAGCTGGTTTGGATTTTGATTTTCCACTAGACCAAAGCCAGGAGCCAGATCAATACCGTGAAGCAGCAGTTGTAAACTTATTTTATATGAATAATATGATTCACGATGTGTTATTCCACTATGGTTTTGATGAAGATGGAGGAAACTTTCAGGAGACGCATTATGGCTCAGGTGTAGTTGCAGGAGCAGGGGATTATGTAATTGCTCAGGCGCAAGATGGTGGTGGAATCAATAATGCTAACTTTGGCACACCCTCTGACGGAGGTAGTGGTAGAATGCAAATGTACCTCTGGGATCGTTCCAGCCAACCCAGTAATTTTCTTACCGTAGACGCCCCCAATGTAATTGCCGGAGGGTTTGAATCTACTCAAGCCGGATTTGGTGGTCAGTTGGATGGAACACCACTTACGGGAGAACTCGTCATCGTTGATGATGGAAGTAACAGCCCTACCCTTGCCTGTGATCCCATTCAAAACGGAAATGAAATTGACGGAAAAATTGCCCTCATCGACAGAGGAACTTGTCAATTTGGTGAAAAAATATTGAATGCAGAAAATAATGGTGCGATTGCAGTTGTGATTTGCAATTATGAAGAAGACCTCGTTTCGATGGCCGCAGGTAACGTAGGAGATCAGGTAACCATTCCTTCAGTATTTTTAAGATACGGGGATTGTCAGTTGATTCGGGGTTATATAGATAATCCCGGTGTAACCCTTACACTTATGGCGCCGCCTGCCACCGGGCCTGAATTTCTGGATGGTGATTTTGACAATGGCATCATCGCCCACGAATATGGTCATGGTGTTTCCAATCGCCTGACCGGAGGTCGTTTCAATTCCGGTTGCCTAGGAAATGCTGAGCAACAAGGAGAAGGATGGAGTGATTTTATGTCGCTTATCCTCGGTACCTTCCCTGGCGATCAGGGCAGTGACAGAAGAGGAATTGGGACATTCGTAACCAGAGAAGACAATGACGGTCAGGGAATCCGTCGCTATCCTTATACGACAGACATGACGATTAATCCTCATACCTATGATGATATTATAACAATAAACCTACCTCACGGATTAGGTTCTGTTTGGTGTGCTATGATATGGGATTTGTACTGGGCGATGACCGACCTACATGGATATGATGACGATCTCCATTCCGGTACGGGTGGAAATAATATGGCAATCCAGTTGGTCATGGATGGAATGGCGTTGCAACCATGCAGCCCCGGCTTCACCGATTCACGGGATGCGATTTTGGCAGCGGATGTCGCTAATTATAATGGCGCCCACCAATGTCTGATTTGGGAAGTCTTTGCCAGAAGAGGATTGGGATACAGCGCGACCCAGGGAAGTACCTCTAGTGTAACGGATGGTGTACAGGCTTTTGATGTAGCACCTACTTGTATTCCAGAACTCAAAGTCAGCATTACAGCCGATGAAGTGATAGAAGAAGGTGGTGAAATCAATTATGAAGTGAATGCCGTCAATCACACCGGAACAACTCAAACCAATGTGCAGGTTTCCGTAGAATTACCACCTAACACCACATTCATTTCTGCCACTTCCGGCGGAACGGTTTCCGGGAATACCCTGACGTTTAACATGGGTACAATGAATGACGGCGACGAAGCAGATGCCACTTTCAAACTGGCTTCCGATATGGGTTTTGCTTCTACATTAGACTACGAAGATGATTTTGAAGATGATTATAATGACTGGGCATTCAGTATTATCTCCGGAAATTCCGCACTTTGGGATTTAGCAGATTTTAAAGGATATGACAGTAACCAAAGTATTTGGATTTTAGGAAATGTAGATGTGAATGATATTGGTATTCATACCAGAGTAGATATCGTTCCAACGGGAAGTAATCCAGGGTTGAGATTCTACCAGGATTATGATTTGGAAGCGGCACGCGATGGGGGGATCGTTGAAGTAACAACAGATGATCCGGATGATCCGAATGCAGTCTGGGAAGATCAAATTGATAATATATTTAAATTTCCATATCGTGGAAAGCTACAAGGGCCTTCCGTTCTTGGACCTAATCGTCCGGCCTACTGGGGGCAAACAGGTGACTGGGTAGAAACCCGTGTTGATTTAAGTGATTATGTCAATCAAAATATATCTGTGCGGTTCCGCTTTGGCTCCAATGCCGACGATGCAACAAGTCCACCTCCTGCCGCTCAGTGGTATGTGGATAATGTCCAGATTTTGGATTATTACCTCGTCCCTGCGACGGCCTGTATTACTTCTGCAGAGGGTGAAAACAACTGTGCCGATGTCCCTTACCGCGGAACATTGGTAGAACCCAATCCCATTGTCAATACTCATGAAGTAAACGAGGAATTGACTATCAATGTATTCCCGAACCCGGCTTCCGAGTTTGTCCATGTAGAATTTGAAGGAACGCTTAACCAAACTGCTCAGGTAAATTTGATGAGTGTGGATGGTCGCCTCGTTTCTAATCAAACGGTACAGCAACCCAGCAATCAAATGATTCGCATCGAAACAGCTCATTTGACTAAGGGTGTTTACATTGTAGAAATTCAGGCAGGAGATGTTATGGTAACGGAGAAGGTTATTATTGAGTAATTTTATATAACAAAATGCTCGATCCATTATAATTTACATGTAACAATAGTCTGGTAAAAAATTAAGTGGCTATATTGCCCATATTCGCAAGTTCCGG
>JAHDCK010000299.1 GCA_020629915.1 Saprospiraceae bacterium | reverse complement strand
CCCTTTTTCAAGAGAAATGCGAGTGAGATGGGAAATTGGTAGTAGGACGGGTTTTTTGGAAGGCTAGAATGCTAAATCGAAATGGGGTTCATTTGACAATCAAAAAGTTGAAATGAAAGTAATTTTTAAAAAACGACACCCAAAACGACATCCGCCAAAAACAAAGTCCTTGCAAATCATTGATTTACAAGGACTTATGAAAATTTAAAGTTGACCCACTAGGACTCGAACCTAGAATGTCTGAACCAAAATCAGATGTGTTGCCGATTACACCATGGGTCAGTTTGCCAAGGCAGGATGCAAAGTTAAAACATTTTTTCCTATCGAAAAAGTTCCGTAAAAATATTTTTTTCTATTTAAGTTACTTCTTCCGGTGGCGGATTGTCCATTTTTCGGGTCAGGTTTTTCACGACCTGAAACTCACTGAGGAATACCTTCAAAATCACTCGAATAATTGTGTACACCGGAATGGCAATGACCATCCCTACTACTCCGGCAAGTTTGGCTCCAATGAGGATGACCAGAAAAATTTCAAGCGGGTGCGCCATTACACTATTAGAGAAAATCAGAGGTTGCAAAAGAAAATTATCCAGTAGCTGCATGCATGCAAAAACGAGTACAACTTTGAGCATCATCGGCATCAAAACGGCATAAAAATCTACCCCTAAATTGGAAGAAATAGCGATAATGACTCCAAAGGCCGCCCCAATAATTGGTCCTACGTAAGGAATGACATTGATCAGTGCCGCAAAAAATCCTATCAAAAGCGCATTCTGTATACCCATCAGCCATAGACCTGTCGATACTACTAGTGTAACAATGGTTATTTGTATTAAAATCCCTCCAAAATACCGGCGCAACAAGCGACTGGTTTCATCTATAGTATTGCGAACGTGATTGGTATAGCGATTGGGTGTAAAAGACAATATGATATTTAAAAATAAACCCTGCTCTTTTAAAAAGAAAAAGGTTATAAATATGATAGAAAAAATAGATATTAAAATATTCCCCGCACTCCCGATGATAGAAACAAAAACCCCTGCAATTTGTGCCGGATCGAAACTGTCCTTTAGCATGGTTTGAATTTGTTCTACTGGCGACTGTGAGACATTCTCTATCACACCAAAATCAATCAACAATTGGTTGAATTGATTAATAGGCACTTCCAATGACTGAAAAATGGCATAGTAATCCACCTCAGATAAATTTCGGGCCTGTTCTATTATAAGGGGAACAAAAATGGCAATCAAAAAGGTAAACAAAACGAAATAACACAATATTGTCAACAATGCACTTAGCGTTGGCCCCATCCGAAACTGTCGAATATGAAGGGTTTGAAATAAACGCATCATGGGCTGCCCCAACATCGACAGCACCCAACTAATCATTATCCAGGCCACGATGTCAATAAAATACCACATCAAATACCCAACAATCAACAGGGTAATTAAAGCAATAATATATCGACTAAGATTATTCAATTTATTTTAATTCGTTTATTGCGCAAGTAAACAATTTAAATCGACGAAAATTTCGGGGGTTTATTTTATCATCCTAGCTTGGTGTTTCTTGTCAGGCGAGACACCTGACAAGGCCTATTCGCCTCGTCAAACGTTCCACCTGACGGTTTCAGGGTACGACGATTTGGTTTATTCGGTGTTTATTTTTGATTACCTGCTTATAATTATTATTCAAAATGACAATTTGCAAAAAAATAGGGAGGAAACAAAAAAAGGTCACCTCTTTTGAGATGACCTTTCTGTATTTTATTAATATTAAAATTAATCTTCCAGCTTAAACTTCACCGGCAAGGTAAACTGAACCCGAACCGGGCGTCCCTGCTGCATACCGGGCGTCCATTTTCCTCCTTTGGTTCCCATGAGTTTTACAACCCTCATCGCTTCCTTATCACATCCTCCCGCAACAGGTCTCAGACTTTTCACATCTGTTAGTGTTCCATCCTTTTCTACGACGAAACTGATAACAGCTGTTCCCTGAATACCATTTTCACGTGCAATTGGTGGGTACTTGATATTACCATATATAAACTCAAGCATCTTTTTATCTGCACATTGCTTTTTCTCATCATCGGTACCGGACATATCATCACATCCCGGGAAACGAGGCATTTGCTCCGCTCTCATGAAGATTTCATCCCCTAAATCCTCATCCTTCGGCTTCTTCTTTGGCTTTGGCTTCGGCTTTGGCTTTGGCTTTGGCTTCGCCTTTTTCTTAATGGTATCCGTATTTACTGTATTCTTAACTTTTTCATCCTGATTAAAAATCTTAGACATATCCACAGTATCCACTTCTACTTCATCCGGCACTTCCTCGATTACAGGCGGTGGCGGTGGCGGTGGTGGTGGCGGCGGTGGCTCGGCTGTCCGTGGTGGCTCCAACTCAATGTCATCCGGCAACGTCAAATCAAACAGAGATTCATCTATTTTTTTATCATAGGTTGTCCAGCTAAAAGCGAGAAGCGTAATGAGTAATCCGGCAGAGGCTCCTGTCAACCAGAGCGGGAAACTTTTATTATCTGCCTTCATCTCCGGGTATTTGGTTCTGGCTTTTAAAAGCCGATCGGGACTATTGGCGTATTTAGAAGTTAAATCTTTCTTAGCCGCACTACTATACATAGAGCGCATAATCAGGATTAAAGCACCTATAAGCAGGGCTACCAGGATTATCCCGATTATCACACCTGTTGAGGTTAATGAAATGTCCATAATAATGGGTTTTTATTACTTATTTTTAAGAAAAATATATTTAAAAATTAAAATTCCGATAATACTTCCGATAATGTTAGCAATTTCATCCTGAAATTCAAAATACCTGCCCGGAAAAAACAAATATTGAAAGATTTCCATGAAAAGGCCATACCCGGCTCCAAAGAGCAAAACCTTCCAAAAAAGGCTTTGATTTATCACTTGCTGACCTTTATTTTTATAAATACCGTACAATATTAAGAAAATAAATACAGCATAAAAGGTCAAATGTCCGGCTTTGTCCGGGGAAATCAAATCTCCCCATGAAAATTTGGGTAAAACGCCTTTGGGACTAAGCGATAAAAAAGCGATGATCAATCCCCAAATGACTGCCGGTAACGAATAGCGCGTGAGTGGCCACATTAGGTGACCAGCTCCTGGTAAGCCTCTGCTGAAAGCAAGTCTCCGATTTCGCTTTCGTCAGAAAGTTTGATTTTGACCATCCAGCCATCGCCATAAGGATCGCTATTGACCAGGTCCGGAGCATCCTCCAGTTTTTCATTGATTGAATCTACCGTTCCCGAAAGGGGCATAAATAGATCCGAAACGGTCTTCACCGCTTCCACCGTACCAAAAACTTCCTCGCGAGCTAGTTCCTGCCCTTCGGTGTCAATATCTACATAAACAATGTCCCCCAACTCACTTTGGGCGAAATCCGTAACACCAATAGTGGCTACATCTCCTTCTATTCTCACCCACTCGTGTTCTTTGGTATATTTTAAATCTTCCGGAAAAGTCATTTTTATTTATAATGTTTTTACAAATTTATAATAAAATCAGACTTCCGCAAAGTGCTTTTTTATTAGTGATGCAACAGAGGATTTTTTTGGTGTGTGACTTAAAACTTTTTTTAAAAAAAATTCCTTTTTCCCTGCGGTCGTCGATATTCGCCCAAAAATAACGGATTTTCCAAAATTTCAATTTATTTAGGAAACAATTTTTAAAAAAGCTTCTTCCGTTATTATTTCTACCGTTCCGAGAGCCTGTGCTTTTTTGAGTTTAGAACCCGCTTTCTCCCCTACTACGAGGATATTTAAATTAGAACTCACTCCGCTGGCTACCTTGGCTCCGGCTTTTTTAGCCAGCTCCTGAGCTTCCTTTCGAGTCACCTCCTGCAAGCTGCCCGTAAACAAAATCGTTTTACCGGATAAAACACCGTCGGTGATCACTTCTTCCTTTTCATCGGCCTTGGTTTGTTTTACATTGACCCCCAGCGATTCCAGTTCTTTGATCAGAGCAACATTTTGTTCCTCCCGGAAAAAGGTCATGACATTTTCGGCTACCTTGGGGCCCACATCTTTTATATTGGTAAAATTTTCTTCCTCCCATTTTGTCAAATCCAACACTTCCTTTATTTCTCCGGCGAGCAAGCGAGACACCTTTTTACCTAAGTGATGAATACTCAGGGAATGAAGCAATCGCCTTATCGGATTTTGTTTGGCCTTTTCTATAGCTTTCTTCAAATTGGCTGCCGACTTGGTGCCAAAGCCTTCGAGCTGCGCTATTTTATCATAATCCAAGCGATAAATATCCGCAATGCTCTTTAGCCAACCCATTTCATAAAAACGTTCTACATAAGATTTTCCAAATCCATCAATATCCATGGCGTCCTTGGAAACGTGGAAGATCATTTTTTGCAAAATCTGAGCTTCACAGGTGGGATTGGTACAACGCCAGGCCGCTTCCCCTTCGGTGCGCACGAGCTGGGTAGAACAGGAAGGACAATTTTTAGGAAAATCAATCACTTTCTCCGAGCCATCCCGGATGTCATCAATGGTTTTTACTATATAAGGTATCACATCCCCGGATCGCTCTACCAAAACCGTATCGCCGAGGCGAATATCTTTTGTTTTAATAAAATCCTCGTTGTGAAGGGAAACGGAAGAAATCGTCACGCCAGCCAACTGAACGGGTTCCAATTTGGCAACGGGCGTAACTGAACCGATTTTTCCGATTTGGTATTCTACGTTGAGGAGTTTGGTGGTGGCTTGCTTGGCTTTAAATTTATAGGCAATCGCCCAGCGCGGGTGGTGGCTGGTATAGCCGCATTTGTTTTGCAGAGCCACTTCGTTGACCTTGACCACCATGCCGTCAATTTCGTAATTGTACTGATCCCGGCGGGCTTCCCATTCCACACAAAACTGATGCGCTTCCTGGATATTTTTACAAACTTTTCTTTCGTAACCGGATTTTGGAATTTTAAATCCCAAATCGCCCAGCATTTTTATTCCTTCATCGTGGGTTTTAAAATCAGAGAGTTTGTCATCCCCTTCGTCGTCTATGGCAAAACCCAGTTGATACACAAATGCTTCCAATCCGCGTCGCTCGACCTCCTTGGGATCTTTTACCCGCATAGCTCCGGTGGCCGCATTTCTGGCATTCGCCAAAATGGATTGTCCGGCGGCTTCCCGCTTTTTATTGACTTTCTCAAAGGTATCCATTCTAATGATCACCTCGCCCCGCAATTCTACTTTCTGAATACCGTATTTTTTAAAATCTGCCTGGATGGGAATGCTCCGCATGGCGCGGGCGTTATTGGTCATTTCTTCTCCCATCGTTCCGTTGCCTCGGGTAGCAGCCCGGATTAGGGCATTGTTTTCATAAACCAGCGCAATGGAACCGCCATCGAATTTGGGTTCCACGCAATATTCAATTTCTGCATCTTCCGGTAAGTCCACCAGGCCTTTGACTCTTTTATCAAAATCCTGCAAGTCTTCGATATTGTAAGAATTATCCAGAGACAGCATCGGAATCAGGTGCGCTACGGATGGGAAATCCTCGGTCAAGTCATTGGAGACTCTTTGAGTAGGAGAATCCGGACGAAGCATCAGCGGATTGACCTGTTCGAGTGCTTCGAGTTTTTTATATAAATGATCGTACTCGTAGTCGCTGACGACGGGTTCATTTAAGACATAATATCGCCATTCGTGATATACGATCGTTTTGATTAGATCGTCGATTTGATCTTTGGCCTTGTTGCCTGTGGCATTGGGTTCCTCCAGTAATTCTTTAGAGCGTTTTAATAATGCTCTTTGTTCTTCTTTTTTATATTTCATGTAATATTTTATTCAAATTGAATTAGTAAAGCAAACTTATTGGTTTTAAAAAAATAACCAACGAAAATAAATCGGGCGCGTTGCTGGTGTCAGGTGGGACACCTGACAC
>JAHDCK010000298.1 GCA_020629915.1 Saprospiraceae bacterium | reverse complement strand
TTTAGTTTTAATAGAAGTTAAGATTGTTTAATTTTGCGAAAATTCAAATTGGAAATATGAAAAATTTTATAGAAGAACTCAAATGGCGAGGCAATTTTCATCAGGCCACTCCCGGAACGGAAGAAGCGCTGCAAAAAGAAATGATGAAAGGCTACATCGGTTTTGACCCGACGGCTCCTTCGCTCACCATTGGAAACTATGTGCAAATCATGACGCTTACGGTTTTCCAAATGTGCGGGCATCAGCCGATTGTTTTGATGGGTGGCGCGACCGGACGCATAGGTGATCCTTCCGGAAAAGATCAGGAGCGGACCTTGCTGGATTACGAAACGCTGGATTCCAATTTGAATTACCAGGCCGAATTAATGGCGAAGTTGCTCAATTTTGAAGATGGAGAAAACAAGGCATTGCTGGTTAATAATTATGACTTTTATAAAAATATGAATGTGCTGGATTTCCTGAGAGATGTTGGGAAGAATTTGACAATAAATTATATGACAAATAAGGAGTCCGTTAAAAGTCGAATGGAGACGGGGATTTCTTACACGGAGTTTAGTTACCAGTTGCTTCAAGCGTATGACTTCCAATGTTTATATGAAAAACATGGATGTAAAATACAAATGGGTGGCTCCGATCAGTGGGGGAATATCACAGCCGGAACACATTTGATTGGTAAAAATATAAAAGATGCAGAGGTGCATGGCGTGACTACGCCCTTGCTCACGAAGTCCGATGGGAAGAAATTCGGGAAGTCTGAAAAAGGTAATATTTGGATCGATCCCAAGCTGACTTCTCCCTACCAGTTTTACCAGTTTTGGATAAACGCAACAGATGAGGATATATTTAAATTTAATAGATTGTTTACTTTGAAAGATCATGCGGAAGTTGAGGATATGGAAAAAGAACATAAAGAAAATCCGCATTTGAGAATTCTTCAAAAGTCCCTGGCAGAGGAAATGACGAAGCGGATTCACAACGATGAAGCTTACGATGGTGCTTTGGGCGTTTCCAATTTGTTGTTTAATAAAAAGGCCAATAAGGAAGCGTTGTTGTCTTTGAGTGAGGAATCTATGAAGAGCATTGCCGGAGAAATTCCGAGTTTTTCTATTTCAAAAGATCAGGTGGCCAATGGGATCAATATCATTGACCTGATGACAGAGGCTACTCAAATTGTCGCTTCAAAAAGCGATGCCCGGAGAGCGATAAAAGGGCAGTCTGTTTCGGTCAATAAGGACAAGGTCCCTTCCCATGAATTGACGGTTACTTCCGAACACTTGATTCATGGTAAATATATGATGGTTGAAAATGGGAAGAAGAATAAATTCTTGCTTGTTGCGAAATAATTTATATGAAAAAATTAATAATTATTGCATGTGTCTTTACGCTTTTTGCCTGCTCAAAAAAAGAGTGGACGTGTACTTGTACTTTAGATTCAGATGGCAGTATTGTTAATATTTCAGAATATGAATTAAATCAAAAAGACGCTGAGCAGTCTTGCTCTAATGCTGATGAGGTACTTGGGATAAGCTGTGTGTTGGAGGAAAAATAATATTATTTTTTCCTTGTTTTATTGGTTGCGAAAACTGCTTGAAAATCTCCTTCTCAGCTATTATAGTAGATCTTACATGCTGGATTATTATATATTAAATGTTCTCTTTTCAAGGATCTCAATTGCTTTTTTCCAACTTTCGGGCAGGGCCGTTTTTCTCAAATTTTTATAATCATAAGGAATCACACTCTGCCGGGAAACTGCGGCAATCCGCCCGTGTTTTTCAGAAAAAATACTGGATTCTAATATAAATCTATCCTTTAATATTTCTGTTGTTTTAATCCCGACGATGGCTACGTCCGGGCTGGTCATCGGGAAAATGTATTTACATTCCTGCCAACCGAGGATGGGGCCGGTTTGACCTCCTTCGCCTGTAAATCCCGTTGCCATATTCATTTTTTCAAAATATTCTATCCGGGCGGCTTCCGCCCATTTTAAGTATACCAGGTTGTTGACGTGGCGTGCCGCATCCATCTGTCCCCAAAGAACCTTGTAGCTGGATTGAAATAAATAATCGCTTAATTGTATTTGTTTCTTCTGCATTTTTTAAGACTTTTGTCCTTGCAAAGATAGGGAGGAAATTGTGAACATTTGATTTGGCCAAAGTGTTTTTTTAAAAAGGCGAGACAGTACTAGTTTCTTTAAATTTGTTAATAATGAATATTAAAAAATTACACTTTTTGTCTGGTTTGATCCTGACTCTTTTTATCGGGATGCACCTGTTTAATCATTTTATGAGTATTTTTGGTGCTACTACGCACCTGGAATGGATGGATAACCTCAGGGTGGTTTACCGAAATACAGTAATAGAAATTATATTGTTATTAGCGGTATGTATTCAGATTTTTTCCGGGTTAAAATTATTTTTTTCAAAGCGGCAATACGTTGAAGGTTTCTTCCATAAGTTGCAAATTTGGACGGGAATTTATCTGGCCTTCTTTTTAATTATTCACGTCGGGGCGGTCATGGCAGGAAGATTTATTTTGGAACTCGATACTAATTTTTATTTTGGTGTAGCGGGTTTGAATACTTTTCCTATTAATATATTTTTTATTCCTTACTACAGTTTTGCTATCATTTCTTTCTTTGGACATTTGGCTGGAATACATAGCCAAAAAATGAAAACGAAATTTTTTGGACTTTCCATTGCTCAACAGTCAGGACTTATTTTAATATTTGGAATTTTAATGTCTCTTATAATTCTCTATGGATTGACAAATGGATTTGCCGGAGTTGAGATTCCGGAGGCTTATGAAATTTTGAAAGAAAAAGGAATTTGAAAATATTTATTTATAAAATATTAATCCCTTTCAGTATTCGTCATCAAGCTAACGACCACCGTCACCAACATCGCCAAAAAGAACCCCGGAATCAATTCATACATTGTATCTTTTAACATGGGAATATTTCGCCATATAAAAATCACTACTGTCCCGGTTATCATCCCGGCAATGACCCCGGATCGCGTCGTTCCAGGCCAAAATAAAGCCAAAATACTCGTCGCTCCTATAGAAGCACCCAGCCCGCCCCAGGCAAAAAGCACCAGCCAAAAAACTAAATCATTGGCAATATATCCCAAAAATAATGAAAAAATAACCATAATAATTACACTGATACGACTATACAAAACGAGTTTGTTATTTGGAATATCCTCATTATTTTTATATATTTTTTGATAAAAATCCCGAACCAGACTCGAAGCACCAACCAGCAATTGAGAATCTGCTGTGGACATAATCGCTGCAAAAATCGAAGCAACGATAATCCCAAACAACACTGGAGAAACATTCATCTGGGCAAGGGTGGGATAGAGGTTTTCGGCATCGGCTCCTGGCAGTTGTGCAATGTCCGGGAAATAGGCTCGCCCCACAATTCCAATAAAAAAAGCACCGGCTGCCATGACCACATTCCAAAACGTTCCAATGGCTGCGGCAAATTTAAACTGGGACGGATCGTCAATAGACATATAGCGAACTAATATATGTGGACTTCCCGGAGAACCCAATCCAATCCCGACAAAACCAATCAGTGATGCCGTCGCAATACTCATCGGGTCGAGGAAAGTGGATTGCTGCCCAAGGACGGTTTCCCGTACAATTTCCCATCCGCCATAATTTGAAATAGCAATCGCCGGAATGGCCACCAAGGCAATGATCATAAAAATCGCCTGCACCACATCCGTCAAGCTCACCGCTAAGAAACCACCAATTAATGTATATAATAAAATAATAATAGCACTTAGCAGCATCCCGTTTTCGGGAGTCATGTCAAAGGAAGCGGCAAAGGCTTTTCCTCCGGCGACAAACTGACTGCTTACATAAGCCACCATAAAAATTACTATAATAAAAACACAAATAAGTCTTAGCAGATTGTCCTTGTCACCGAAGCGAGCCGCATAAAAATCGGGAACGGTGATGACGTCATTTTCTCCGCTAAATGCCCGAAGCCTTGGCGCGTAATAAAGGAACATCCAAAGCTCCACAAGGATATAACCCACCGCTGCCCAGATGGCCGCCGCACCCATTTTGTAGGCCATCCCCGAAAAGGCGAGGAGCAACCAGGCACTCCGACCAGATACCACAGCTGACAAGGCGACGACGAAGCGATTCATCTTCCCGGCACCTACAAAAAATTCACTGATGCCCTGTGAAGAAAATCGGGCAGAGTACAAACCAATTCCAACCAGAACAGCCAGATAAAAAACAAAGGCAATGATAGCCGTTCCGTCGGTTTGGATTTGGAGGTTGGATTGTAAAAAGAAAAAGTCCATTTGTTGTTTTGGTTTTCAGGCAAGATAAAACAATGAATGGACTTTTTGGAATTGTGTTTTTTATATTTTTATAAAACGGTTTTGAAAAATATTTTCTCCATCATTGGCCCGGATAAAATACAAGCCATTTGGGAAGTTGGCAACATCTATTTTTATATTAGAACTATTTTTCTTTGATTGATGTAGGAGTTGTCCGTTTATATTATAAAATTCTATTTCTAACGAACTATAATTTTTATTATTTATATAAATAAAATCACTGGATGGATTGGGGGAAATTTCAAGCAAAGGAATTTCAGGAGAAAGAGTTGAAATAACTACCGGGGGGATAGGGGACATATCTCCTACGATGATGCCATTCTTTTTGTAGCCCAACAATCTTTTTAGCCTGTATTCCGTATCATCTGCCCCTGAAGAAAATTGCGATTCATCATGTGTAATTCCAAGACCCACTCCATATTTTGTGAAGTGGTATCCGTGGCCTGCAAGGTAAGTATCACAATTGAAGCCGTTTTCAAACTTTTTAATATTTGGGTAATAAGAAAAACTAACCTGCCAACCAAAAGAATTGTGGAAACAGGAATCCAAAGAACCATAACCTCCAAAGGAGTCATCAAAGTAGGGCCAGCCTAAACAGAACGTATTTCTTTTAAATTTTTGTTTTCTATAAAAAATATCAACTGTTTCATTTATTGTAATGGGGTTTTGTACTTTTCCATCAACTATAGGGTCATAAATAAATAGCCACCCATTTCCTTTTCTTCTGACCTTATATCTCAATGTATCTGAAAGCATGGTTATCGAAATAATAGAATCAATATATCGACCATTAAAAATCCCGTTATATGCTTTGTCAATCACCCTGTATTTATAACAATCCCCAATCTCAATACCATGAAAGAAATTTTCAAAACTTCGTGTAAATCCATGTTCCCCATTTGATATAAAACCAGCAAGAGAAAATTCCTCCTTAAAGGAGGAATCTAAAAGAATTTTATTCATTGGATAATATTTTATGAATCCATAATTTTTACTTAAAATAAAAGAATATGTATCTGGGCCAGGAGTTGTGTCATTATAGAACTGCGCTGAATAATATTTAATTGAATCTAATACATTAAAAACAGAATCAAGTTTTATACTGTCGCATGAAAATTGAATATGGGAAAAGTTAAATAAATGAGGTGTTGGTACATTCCAGGTGGCCCCGGGATTAACGAAGGGGAAAAACTTTAATTTTAGGCTATCTTGTTTCCAATATATGTGGTTATTTGTTTTAAAAATAACTTCCATTGGATTCTCACCAAATTGATTCACAAAATCATCATAACAATTATCAAAAGGAAAATCATAAAACGTTGCTCCTAGGAACAAAATATTTGTGTTACCCAGTATTGTAATTGAATCATTATAATGCATCACAATTTTCTCATCATTGATTTTAAAATACGTCTCCTGATCAAAGGGAAATGGATTCCAGTTTTGAGCAAAACAAAATGCCGGTGTTAGTATTAAGATAATGTAAATGTTTTTCATGAGTTAAATTTTTATAAAACGATTTTGAAAAGTGTTTTCTCCATCATTTGCCCGGATAAAATACAAGCCATTTGGGAAGTTGGCAACATCTATTTTTATATTAG
>JAHDCK010000297.1 GCA_020629915.1 Saprospiraceae bacterium | reverse complement strand
GAAATTAAAAAATCGTTCAAAGTATTTTAAAGATTATTGTGGCCGGTTACTTAGGCTATTTTTGTTTTAACCAAAGGTTATTTTTGAGTGAATAGCCAAAACTAGGGACAAAATAGCCGAAGAGTAAGGCAAAAAGAGACCTAATATTAAAAAAAATCAAATTCAAAAAGCTTCTAAACACCTAAATTTTGAATACATTGCTCCCGAATCGTCCAAATTTCTTCAAAGGAATAGGGTATATTTTTATTTAGAATCCATTTTTTGAGATAGTCTTGATGAAACTGAACCTTGAAAACACCGACTTGCAGGGGTTCAATTATTTGTTCCTCCAAAATATCAAATTCCAATTTTCTTATATCACTATCCGGGAAAGTCAAATCCAGTCGCTGGCCTTTAATTTTTAAATAACAGTGAGCTTCAGGAATATATTCCAGATTGTATTTGGATAGAATAGATCGGATTCCGGGAGTATTAAGCTCAGTCATGGCATACATCCCCAAAATCAATTGAACATCCACCAAATTATTTTCAGCAGCGATCGATCGAAGTAAACCGTGTTTGGTGGAGCAGGTACCTTTTTTATTTTTTAGAACAAGGCTAAAATCCGTTCGGCTTTCATTTCTGCCGTAGGGAATTTGTCGAATATAATCCAGAAGTGCTTCCCAGGAGTCTATTCCCTGTTTTAAAGCTAATTCAGTCAGTGCGCCGGAAGCAGTCAGTGGGTGATTGGTATTCATGTTTTCAAAACACCATTAAATCCCAATTGGTTTTGGAGAGGCATTTTACCAGTATTTATATAAAAAATTACATGTTTATTTTAAATTCTACCCTTCGGTTTTGACTTCTACCTGCTTTAAACTTATTATCAGCTATAGGCTTAGATTCTCCAAATCCCTTGTAATCCATTCTTGAAGCTTGTATCCCTTTTTTTATCAAATAATCATAACAGGATTTAGCCCGCTTGGTAGAAAGGAGTTGATTGGCCGTTTCATCGCCTACGCTATCCGTGTGCCCTTCGATAGAAAGATTGTATTCCGGATAACGAGTCATAATCCCTGCTATTTTATCTAATATACTAAAAGAGGATTCTTTTAAAACCGCTTTTCCACTCTCAAAAGCAACCGCACTTTTAGCCAGTTCGAGTGCTTGTTTATCTTCTTCGGTAAGTTCCGGGCAACCATTGCTGGAAGCAGGGCCGGGAGAAGTCGGGCAACGGTCATTGAGATCCGTAATTCCATCCCCATCCGTATCCGGGCAGCCGTTATTTGCGGAAGTTCCGACCAGGTTAGGGCATTGATCCTTATTATCTGGCAAACCATCAGCATCCGTATCCGGGCATCCACTAAAACGCATCAATCCCGGCAAATCCGGGCACATATCTTTTTCATCGGCTACTCCGTCTTTATCAGCATCAGCAATAGTCGGGCATCCTCTGTTGGAGGCCGGGCCGGGCCGGGAGGGGCACTTATCCTCGGAGTCCGGGATACCATCCTCGTCCTTATCCCGAATCGGACAACCATTTCTGTCTTTTTCTCCCACTTCATCCGGGCAATCATCCTCATAATCAGGAATGCCATCGCCGTCTTTATCCGGGCATCCGTAAAACCGGGACAATCCAACTTCATTCGGACAGCGATCATCCTTATCTATAATACCGTCATTATCTGAATCTTTAAGTGGAGCATCCACCGGGCGATAAGATTTTGAAGAAGGGAGAGAGAAAACCAGTCCGGCTGAATGGACGAGGTTGTGGTTTTCTTTTATAATAGAATATCTATATTCAGATTGGATTTGAATTGCAACAAGAGGAGAAAGTCTTATATTAAAACCTGCACCAACAGGAATCTGAAAATCGAAAGGATCATTTTCATCCTCTATAAAATAATTTCCACCAGCTCCAACAAATAAATAGGGCGCGAGAATGCTGTTTTCTTTCATCCAGATACCATTGTTTAGTTTGGCCATAAGCACGGCATCCAAACTAGCCACGGGCTGGTCGGAAAGAATAGAAATAGAATCAATATTATTTTTTGAAGCAATATTAGCGAATCCATATCTCAATGGAAAACCAATATTTAACCCTTTGGAGATATGCCGGAAATAACCAATCTCGCCGCCATAGTTTAAATTGTTATAATCAAAATAATCTTCAGAAACGGGGGCGACATAATCCAAACCGATTCCTTTTAGGGTAAAGGCATTGGGGTTTTCAGTTGTTTGAGCCATTAAAAATTGACAAACGAAAAGGATGGATAATAATCCAATAAACTTTTTCATAAAAAAGGGCTTGAATGAGCGAATAGCTAGAAAACGAAGGTGATGGGGTATTTTATTTTAAAAAATAAAAGTTTAATCTAAAAGACCTCGCCCCGATTTGTTAATTTTCCCTTCCTTAAGAAGGTATTTCATTGTTTTATCCAGCAGGCCATTAATAAAATCTTTGCTTTTTGGGGTAGAATACAATTTTGATATTTCTATATATTCATTAATAGTCACTTTGGTAGGGATCGTCTCAAAAAATATTAACTCAGTGATAGCCATTTTTATTAGAATCATGTCAATAATGGCTACCCGATCCATTTCCCAGTTTTTGAGTTTTGGTTGGATAATTTCGATGAGTTCTTTATCGGAATGAAAGGTTTTATATAATAATTCTTCACCCAGCTCTTTCACGGTTTCATCATCCGGTTGATAACTTTTATAAAAATCTTCCGGGCAAGGGAGTGCCTTAATCGTTTTTTTCATGGCACCAATGATAAGAGATTTATCATCATCCCAAGAGATAAACAGATCTTCCATTTGCTCCTGAAAAGCTTCATTTTTGATAAATTGCTTATAAAGGGTGAGGAGGATATTTCTGTGATCCCCTTCATTGGTAGTTTCTTTTAAAATATACGATTTATACTCCTCTGTTTTGGCAAGCTCTACATAAAATTTTCGGGTGTTATCTTCATCTACACGTGAAGTAATATTATGTTCTTTATAGATTTTTTCCAGAGTCAGATTTTTATCCAGAGATTGGGTCAACTCATTGTCCGAGAGTTTAGGCGTAAAAGCTTTATCCTCATCCGTGGGCAATAGCTTTTTAGTACGTTTAGAGGCATCTTTATGAGCGTATCCAGCTATTTTTTGTAATTGCAATATATTAAAAAGGTACAATGTGAATGAGCGATTCACACTTTGGGAAAAGATTTCTTGTGCGGCTTTGAAGTCTAGGACTTCATCCTGACAGACATTGTAAAGTGTCTGCATAACTTTGATACGAATGTTTCTTCTACTTAGCATCTCCGAACTGAAAAGAACTTTAAGGGATAAGGGTAATAGTTAATTAATTTAGTTTCTTTTAAAAATCTTGTGGAGACATTATACTGTCAAAGTGAGCACCTGAAATTTTCAGATTTTACAACTTTTGTTTCCTTTGGATTTTTGTAGAACAATAGATTGAACTACAAAGAAAAGTTAAATTTTTGAAAGGAAAAACATTCCGGGGAAAAAATTGACATATCAGGGATAACCTTTTGCCATTTGGTTTTGTTAGTTTTGCACTAATTCGGTCTTTAAATGAAAGCACTCAGTTATTTAAATAAGTATTTTCTAAAATATAAATGGCGATTTCTAATCGGGATGGTTTTTGTCCTGGCCTCCAATTATTTTAGGGTACTGCAGCCAAAAGTCATTCGGGAAGCCATTGATAAGGTGCTGGAAGAGTTGGCCTTTTATCGGTCTCTGGATGGGTTTACCTTGCAGGAGCAAATGTTGGAAGGCATTTTCAACAGCTTGTTTTACTTTGGAGGATTGGTTCTGGTTCTAGCTCTTATTATGGGTGTTTTTATGTATTTTATGCGTCAGACCATTATTGTTATGTCTCGCCTTATCGAATATGACCTTCGCAACGAAATCTTTTCTCACTACGAAAAACTGGATTTATCTTTTTACAAAAAAAATAATACTGGTGACCTGATGGCCCGGATTACCGAAGACGTCAATCATGTCCGTATGTATTTAGGACCCGCTGTAATGTATGCCATCAATTTGATTGGGCTGTTCGTGATGGTCATTTGGTCAATGGTCAATGTGAGCCTTGAGTTGACCTTATACGTTTTACTTCCCTTACCTTTATTATCCTTCTCTATTTATTATATTAGTAATTTAATAAATATAAAAAGTGCTATTATTCAAAAGCAGTTATCAAGATTGAATAATATCGCACAGGAAATTTTCTCTGGTATCCGTGTGGTAAAATCATATATTCAGGAAAAACCAACCGTCCGGTTTTTTGCAAAGGAGGCAGATGACTATAAAGAGAAATCAATGGACTTAGCTCGCCTGAACGCCGGGTTTTTTCCACTGATGTTACTGTTGATAGGAGCAAGCACCATTTTGACTGTTTATATTGGCGGCCTCCAGGTCATGAAAGGAAATATTACGCCAGGAAATATAGCAGAATTTGTTATATATGTAAATATGCTGACCTGGCCGGTGACGGCTATCGGTTGGGTGGCTTCCATTGTACAGAGAGCAGCGGCCTCTCAAACTCGTATAAATGAATTTTTGCTGACAAAACCAAAAGTAAATAACCCACATCAAGGAAAATTTATATCAAAAGGTCATATACGTTTTGAAAATGTAACCTTTACCTATCCGGATACGGGAATAACAGCTTTAAAAAATATCTCTTTTGAGTTATTTCCCGGACAAAAAATGGCTATCATCGGAAAAACAGGTTCCGGAAAAACGACCCTCATGGATTTGCTGGTTAGAATGTATGATGTAACGGAAGGGCAAATTTATATAGATGGAAAAAAGATACAAGATTTAGATTTGGGAATGCTCCGCCGCAGGATGGGCTACGTGCCGCAGGATGTTTTTCTCTTCTCAGATTCTGTAACCAATAATATTGCTTTTGGGAAAAAAGAAAGCCGGGAGGAAGAGGTGAAAATGATGACGCGTTATGCCGCTGTCCATGAAGATATTCTTTCGCTCGAAAATGGATATGAAACGATAGTAGGAGAGCGTGGAGTGACCTTATCCGGTGGACAAAAACAACGGATTAGTATTGCCCGGGCTTTGATAAAGGAACCCGAAGTATTATTGCTGGATGATTGTCTGTCAGCCGTAGATACCCAAACGGAACAACAAATTTTGAGTTACTTTGAAGAAAAATTGGAAGATAAAACAGTCATCATTATCTCTCATCGCATATACAGTTTGCTGGAATTTGATAATATCATCGTTCTGGAAGATGGAGCAATGGCAGCTCAGGGAACTCATTCAGAACTAATGGAGAAAAAAGGGTATTATAAAGATCTGTTTGAAAAACAACAAGAGCTGCATTGATTTTAAGCAAAGAATATTTGGAAATTTTACCCTTTTAAACTCATTTAGAACGGGATAAACGAATTTTTTGGAAAAATATTTCAAATTTTTTTTTAAATTTGATTGAATAATTAATTTTGTTAGCCCCCTAAAAATCAAATTCACTATTTTTTAACAAAAACCAACTAACAGTGGATCAAGATCGGTATAGAAGAAATGAGAGCGTTTACTCAAAAAAAGTACGTGCAGGAAAACGCAGAACCTATTTTATGGATGTGAAAAAAACGCGAGGAAGCGATTATTATCTCACCCTTACAGAAAGCACTCGCCGCTTCAACGGCGACGGTTATGACAGACATAAAATTTTCTTATATAAAGAAGATTTCAACCGCTTTTTGGCAGGACTCGAGGATGTTGTAAATCATGTCAAAACCGAGTTAATGCCGGATTATGATTATGATGAATACACTCGCCGTCATGAAGAGTATGAAGCCTCTCTTAAAGCAGCAGCAGAAGAAACAGAAATTTCCGATGAAGAACCAAAAGATGCCGGTGAAGTTATGGAGGAAATAGAAACCGAATTGGAGAAAGATGATGACCTGACCTGGTAATTTTCTACAGTTGTAAAAGCTAATTTAAGTTTATTTTTAAT
>JAHDCK010000296.1 GCA_020629915.1 Saprospiraceae bacterium | reverse complement strand
CCAACTTGTCCCCTTGTTTTACCTTCACCATACATTGCAATCAATAAAGTATCTTTGGGATAAATTTTAGCATTGGTTTCTTTTACAGCTTTTTCTGTGATAAATTCTTCTGCTTTATATATTAATTCATTCTTTACCTGACCTGACTTTAGCCAAGGAATTTTTCCATTCTCATAAAATGCCTTTGTACCTCTTTTTGGTGTTGCTCCTGTTTTTACAGTAAATAAATTCCCAATAAGATCCTCCTCCCATTCCCCCAACTCCTTCCCAACTCGCCACTCTGCCGTCAACTTCCCCGTAACCGCCTGCGTCAATACCGACTGCCGAAACTGCTTCAACAATACCGGTACCCGCTCTAACCCCGCCTTCAACTTATCCAAATGCCCAAACATCTTATCTAACTTCTTCACAATGCGCTCCTGCTCGGCTTTAGGTGGGAGAGGGAAGGGGTAGTTTTGGACTATCTTTGGTCGCGCCCTAGTGAGAGATCCTCCAACACCAGAAACGTCTTTTTGTAATAACTTTCTAAAGTAAGGGGATGAAAATTGATATTTTAAAAAATCAGATAAAATAATTTTTTTTACATCAATAATTATCCATTCTGAAGAAGCAATTTTTTTATTAGAACTAAAATCCCCAACCTTCCAAACTCGATTAATTCTGGGATTAATTTTACATAATAATACCTCACCACCATAAACAACTTGTTTTGTCGATTTGATAGTTTCACCTTTTACAATTTCGGGCTTGCCAGTAGGAAAAATTGGAACACTATAAGATTCAAATTTCTCATCTGGAAAAAGTCCAGGGTTTATATTTCCAGATTTTCTCAGATTTATTTGCTTTATATTGGTCTCAATCCACCCCTCCGGCAACTCATTTTTTTTATTCGCCATTATCCCAGTTCTTTTATTATCGCTTTCAATTCTTTAGTAATATCGGCCAACTCTGTAAGGGCTTCCTTAGCGATGTCTATGGGGTCGCCCAGGTCTTCTGATTTTACAATACTGTCATCGGCTATCAGTCCCATATCTAAGGAGTCATTCTTCTTTGCAATGTCCGCCCGCGAGATACAGCTCCACCGCTCGTCCTTGACCTTTTTTCGGTTTTTAGCCGTGTAAGCTGCTTCAAAATCGGTAAAGTGTTTTTCCGTAAAAGGGGTTCGTTTTCCAAAGGAAGGCATATTGGTGCGCAGGTCATAAACCCAAACTTCCTTTGTATTGCCTTTGTCTTTTTTCCCTCTTTCAAAAAACAGGACATTGGTTTTTACCCCCGCCGCATAAAAAATACCGGTTGGCAATCGCAGGATGGTGTGCAGGTTGCACTTGTTCATCAGGTCTTCCCGGATGCGTTGCCCGTCCCCGTCTTCAAAGAGAACATTATCTGGCAAGACGACTGCTGCCCTTGCGCCGCCCCGCTGGTGGAGACTTCTGTAAATGGCTTGCAAGAAGTTGAGTTGTTTGTTTCCGGTGGGATAAACCAAATCACTCCGCGTCGGACGCTCTCCGCCTTTCTTGGTTCCCAAGGGCGGATTGGCTAGAACGAGATCGTAATTTTTAAAACTTTCTCCCAAGGTACTCAGCGAATCCCCGTTGGCGATATTGCCCTTCATGCCATGCAAAAAGGCATTCATCAGGGCGAGTCGGTGCGCATCATCTACCAGCTCACATCCGCTGAATTGTTCTTCGTATAAAAACTTATTTTTTTTTGCACTTAATTTGTATAAATCATTTTCTGATTTGATATATTCATAGGCCGCTATCATGAAACCGTAGGTACCGGCAGCGGGATCATTGAGTCGCTCACCCACCTGGGGCTTCATCAGGCGTACCATGACATTGATCAGCGGACGAGGGGTAAAATACTGCCCGGCTCCGCTCTTTTTTTCCGAGGCGTTTTTTTGCAATAAACCTTCGTACATGTCGCCCAGTCCTTCCTCCTTGGCTTCGTACCAATCCAGCTCATCAATGTGTTTGATGATTTTACGGAGGTTAGCGGGTTCCTTGATATTCGTTTGCGAATTGGCATAAATTTCCTGCACTTTTCCCTTGCCTTTTGTTCCGAGGTCGAGCAGGAGTTGTCGGTAAAAATTAGCGAGTTCAATTCCTTCCTTGCTGGCGAGTACTTGCCAGCGGTATTCTTCCGGGATATGTTTTTCCTGCCCGGTCTCTTCTGACATTTTAAGAAATAGAATATACGTTAATTCGTTCAGGTATTGGTGGTAGGTGATTCCATCGTCTCGCAGGACGTTACAAAGGTTCCACAGTTTATTGACAATTTCGTGAGTGCTTAATGCCATTCGTTTGTTTTGTTATAATTTTTATATATAAAATTTATCTCAGTTTTCTGGGAAGGAACAAAGTACAACACCCTGATTGAATTTCCAAAGGATGGGCATTGGATGTGATTAATAGAATGGGTTAGATTCCTTTTTTATAAAAACACCCTCCTTTATCATGTCGAACGAAAATGAAAAACTGCTCCCTGAAACAACTCCGGTATTCGAGCAGCGGACATCTGCTCTCTGCTTCCTGGAGGAGATTCCTCCTCACTGACGCAAGGTCAGCACAGGCTCGTCGGAATGACAAATCTTGTATATTGTTTTTATTAAAACCCAATATCTACGCATACAAATATTGATTTAGTTCACTTATAATATTTTCAGTTTCATTTCTAAAAATTTTATTCAATCGTTTTATCCCACCATCCCTCCTAAAAGGATGTTTATCCAGATCCTCCATTGTTATGACAGATTCCTTAAGCAACTGAGCCTCAATTTTATCTAACCATTTCAACTGAATAGGATTCCACGAGCGACTTTCTTTCAAGCGATTCACGGCATTTCTAATCCGTTCATCATGAGCAATCAGAGCGTTCCCCAAGGCGGCCCTCCGAATATGAGCAATAATATCCGCAGCAATTCCTTCATTGGTTACATCCTTGTGGGCTGTATTCAGTTGGGTTTTACTAAAACCTTTATCATTAAGAAAAAGTCGTATTTCTTTTAAATGATTTCGAGTGAGATTCGCTGGTTTAGTGCAAACCAACTTCAGTGCTGCGACTTCATTCATATTGTTTTTAATAAAATCCGTAAAAGATTCCAAATAATCTTTGGGTTTTAGATTTTTTGCATACGCACGACTTGTCTCCTGAAGTTCATCCGGTCGTTCGGTATATAAGGTGCCATACCCAATTCTCTTTCCTTTTTCCTTATCCAGAAATTTCCACAAGGAATTTAGGTTTTCAAAAGTCCCCTTAAGCTGATTGGGTTCCGTTGCTTTTAGTTTTAACGCCAAATCTGTGATAGACCTTTCTCCGGAGTGCATTTGAAAAGTCTCCATTTGTTCCTCGTCAAATGTTCGGAGTTTCCTTTGCAATTTAGCAATGATGCGATCCAGTTTAGCTTGTTGAGCATATTCCTCTTGAATAATTCCAATCTCTTCACTAAGGTCGGCAAAGGATTTAGTGACAGAAGGAGCAACGGGTTTCATCACTTTTTCTTTTGCCATAATTTCAGAAACCCCAACACAGTCATAAACCTTAAAAACTTCCTTGCCTATGTCATCGCATCTACGAGTAGCTCGACCGATCATCTGGTCGTATAGAATCCTGGAATTAACCCTTCTAAGAAAAACTAAATTACAAATACTCGGTACATCAATTCCTGTGGTTAATAAATCAACAGTAACGACAATACTTGGATATAATTCGTTTTTATATTTTTTTAATAATTCTTCTCTTTTGTGAACGGTTCCGGTAATTTTGACAATGGCATCATCATCTACTGCATCGAGTTTTTCAAATTCTTCTTTTAAAATCTGGACAATCATATCTGCATGATCATTCGTGGCGGCAAATATGAGTGTTTTCTTATTATCTTCCGGATGAATGGCATAGTTGGGATTTGTAATTAACTCATTTAAAATCGTACGGTTAAAACTATCGACAATCACTCTTTTATTAAAACCCTGAATTTCCACTCTGATTTCATCTTCTGTTACACCGGCATCTTTTATCTCATTATCTTCCGGGTCATATATTTTTACGGGATCTCCTTCCTCCCAGACAATTCCCTCCTTAGAAAGTTTGGTTTGAAAAACAATGGGTGGTTCAAAGTCAATCAGGTAACCTTCGATAACCGCTCTTGGATAAGAATAGGTATAAACAGGATGGCCAAAAATATCTGCCGTATGAATAGCAGGGGTGGCGGTCAGTCCAATGCGATAAGCATCAAAATGATCCAAAACCATTCGGTATTTACTTTGGAAATCCAGTTGATCCCTCAATATAATTTCCTCCTCATCCATATCCTGATCCATGATATATCCCCGGTGAGCTTCATCCACAACGATACAATCATAATCCCCAACACTGGGCGGCGTTTCGGAATAGGCAATTCGTTTGACCATACTTTGTACAGTTGCAAAGTGAATTTTGGTATCCAATTCAGCCGCTTTTTGTTTCAATTCCTGCAAATCATAAATTTGGGCAAAGGTTTGAAGCCCTTCAATTTTAACTTCTTTAAAAGCATCAACGGCCTGTTGCCCCAACATGCGACGATCTACTAAAAACAAAATCCTTCTAAAACGACCTGAAGCAATCAACCGATAACAAAGGCCGATCATTGTTCTCGTTTTACCTGTACCTGTCGCCATAGCCAATAAAGCTTTTTGTTCTTCTGGATGGTGAAGAATTTTATCTTCAACGGCCTGGATAGCTTCCACCTGATAAGGTCTGAGACTTAATCCTTTGGGATCTGTCAAAATATCATAAGGCGTTGCATTTAGTTTTTCAGCACCCTGTTTTTCATCAAAAGCCAGTTTTTCTTTCAGATCTGTTGGAGAGAACCAATCCCTCAATGCTTTGGAAAGATTTCTTTGATCCCTTGCATCCCAAAACCAAATTCCCGAAGCAGTTTTTAATTGTTCGAGGTAAGGTCTGCCATTTGAAGAAAATAAAAATGGCACTTTGTAATTTTCCTGATTAGGGTGATTGACCAATTGAGCCTGGTTTTCTTCCAGGACAGCTTTACTATAATTTTTGGATTGTAGAAGATCCGCCATCACATTTTTGATGTGCTTTTTTGCTTCAATAATTCCAACCAATTGAAATCCAATAAACAAGGCATAATCTGCCCAGAGGTTTCCGCATTTCCACTCAGCAATGGCCAGGTTTCGCCCTTTTTGCGGGCGTGTTTTTTTTGTTTTAAAATTCAGTTCATGTGTATTGGCCTCCCATCCAGCCCGACGTAGTTGTTCATCGATCAGATCCCGGGTTTCCGCTTCCGTCATTTCCATTTTTCGAATCGCTTTGTCTGAGCGATTCTTGATGGTAGCGGTTCTTTCTTCAGAAGGGATTTCCGGTTTTCTTTCCTTCAGTAGTTTTTCAAATTCCTTTTTCAGTTTTTCGTGTTCTTCTGCAAGAATCGAAAGGGCGTGACGCGCATCCAGATTATCCGGCTTTTTAAATTTTATATTATCAATATCAATTTGTTTAAACGAATAAACCTGATAAAACCATTTGGATACTTTAAAACAGGAAAAGAGCATACCTGTAGCTTCTTCAATGGTTCCATTGTTGCCATGAGTTGCCAAATTTCCTTTGTTCTTCATAACAAACAAGCGGTCTTTTATTAGGTCGGGTAAAAAACCTCGGAATTGAAGCACCTTTAATCGGTTATGGATGGTGTTTTTTTCCGGAAGATCCAGACCATGTTCATCAAAAAGCAATTGGGAAAGTTGTTCAACAAACTGTCTCATTTTAATAAGGGTAACAGCCGGATCGGTATGTAAATTATACTCAGCTGTCGTTCCCAAATTGAAGAGAAAGGGAAACTCTTCTTCCAGGAAGGAAAAATTGGAATGATTCATAATTTGTGTGCTAGGCGTAAAGGGTTTTTTCTATATATTCAAAAGTAATAAATAAATGGGAGGTAGGCAAAAGGGTTAATCTGAGGGAAAGTCAATCATGCTGATAGCAATGACCACCACCTTTTACTTTTCGGCGGCAGTGTTTT
>JAHDCK010000295.1 GCA_020629915.1 Saprospiraceae bacterium | reverse complement strand
TGTGCCGGTATTTGCCAGTACGGGTGTGGAACGTATCAATGTATTCCGCATCTTTAATCGATGGGGGGAAATGGTTTACGAGGCCACTAATTTCTTCCCTAATGATGCGGCATTTGGTTGGGATGGTACGTACAAAGGTAAACGACTCAACCCGGCAGTATTCGTTTACTATCTCGAAGCACAATTTGTAGATGGTAGAACGGTGATCGTTAAAGGGGATATTACTTTGAAACGGTAATATATTCCATCCAAATCAAAGCCCTCATTTGACAACTTGCAAATGAGGGCTTTTGTATTATAATAAAATTATCTACCCAAAAGTCTTTGAAGATTTTGGTTTGTTTGCTGGTCATTTTTGTTGATGGAAAGTGCTGCTTTATAACTTTCAATAGCGCCTTGAATATCTCCGGCCTGTTCCTGTAATCCTGCCAACACTTTCATAAAATTACTATCACCCGGAAATTTGCTTGTTCCTTGTTGTAAGGTGGCTTTGGCTTTGGCCAACTGACCTGTAAAAGCATAGGCTCGGCCTAAAAACAGAAACCCCTGTTTTTGATTGGCTTCCGGGAGAAGATGTTTTCTAAGATTTGGTCTGGAAGCAATTTGATCATTTTTTGTGAAAGCAGCATTGATGTATTCAATACAGGCTTCATTTCTTCTTTCTTCCAGAGCGATAAAACCCAGATACAGGGATGCGAGTGGATGTTTTGGATTAATTTCCTCGGCTTTTTCAAAAATGCTCCTGGCCTCCGGGATTTTTTTCTGACGGATATAGGCCACGCCCAAATCAACCCTTGCATTGTAATAATCGGGGGCGATTTCAATAGCTCGTTCCAACGCATTTGTGATATTATTCATGATTTCCGGAGCCTCTTTTGTCGTGGGATTGGCCATGAGATACTTTGTCCATTCTGCTCCGTAAATAGCATGAAGGGCAGCATTATTGGGAGCATTGGGGAGGGTGTTGGAAATCAGGGTGACAGGGTCTTTCCAATCTTTATTTCTAATAAAAGTCAAAATAAAAAAAGCAGCACTAAGCATTAAAATTATACCTAAAAAAGAAATATTTCGAGCTGCGGTAAGCGGGTGTTTTTTGAAATCAGGATTTAATAAATATTTTAATATAAAAATAATTGCAATGCAAAATCCAGCTGAAGGGAAGAAAAGAAACCGTTCAGCCATGGTGTCCGGAGCCAAGAGAACGATATTGGTATAAATAGAAATTGTTATAAAATAAAAAAGAATACCAAATCCAATTGGATTACCGCGGCATAAAAAATACAATCCAGCCAGAAGCAAAAACAGGTGTAAAAAAAGCGAAAGTTTCACCCCAAAATGGTCAAATGTTTTTAGGGTGATAGAATTGTAACCATAGTGATGCACTAAAGGATGCGGGAAAAATAATTTGGCGAGATATCGTAACTGAATGTCGCCGATAGTTGCCCATTTTTCAGCTGGTGTTTTGGCGAGGATCAAACTATTATTCGTAATATCGTAAGCCAGTCCGTCCTGATTTGTAACAACCTTTGGCACTTCCAAATCCAGAGTTTGATAGGCATTAACTGCATCCAAGTTAAAGTATAGCCGAGGAAGCACGGACAAGGGCAACAGGAGTAAGATGGGCAAAAAAGCCAATCGATTTTTGTTTTGCCAAAAGAGTAATGCACTTACCAAAGCTCCGCCAAAAACAATCATATTAAAATGATAACTATTTTTACCAAAAAGCAAAGTCCCCAGAAAAATCCCGGTTACAGCCATTAAAGCATACCAAAGTTTTTTATAAAATAAAAAAGTGAGTACTAATAAAAAAGCCAAAATTCCCAGTCCCTTTAAAAAAGCATGGGTTCCCATCAGGGCAATAACAGGAAGGATAACCGGCCACCAGTTTTGCAACCGGAAAGGCTGGTGACGCTGAGATGCAGCCGTTTTAAAAAAGAAAAACAAGACTAGAAATAATGCCACAGATTTCCATCCAAAAAGCAATGCATTAGCTGTGAGCAAGCCACTGGCAAGAAGGGCTTCTCCATTATCAAAATTATCATTAAAAAAAGTTAAATATAAAACAGGCAAAAGCAGCGCGGCAAAAATGGAAACTTTACTTGGATCAGCCGAAGAAAATAAGATGAATGCAATGGCCAATCCCCAAAAGAGGACTTTGAGATAGACGTTGGTATTTTGCCAAAAGAGGGAAGCTTTTGGAAATAAGGTTTCCGGATTTTTAGTGGGTGTTCCCTGAAAAAAATCTTTTAGAAAATGGCTGTTTAAGAAAGGCTTTTTTTCTGCTTTTCTAAACAAATAAATCAGGGGAAAAACAGCGAGAATCGTAATGGCATTCAACTTGGATAAACAGCCCAAACCGAAAAACAAAATTGCAATTCCAATATTTAAAATTTTAGAATTATCCAGATATTTTATAAAATAAAAAATACTTCCAAGGCTAAATAAAAGAGCCAAAATTTCATCCCGGCTTTTGATATTGGCAACCACTTCTGTATGAACCGGATGCACGACGAAAAGCGCAGCAATGCAAAATAATAACAAGGGAGGAGCCTTGCGAAATAATTTTTTTAATACAAAAAATAAAAATATACAACACAAGGCATAGTACAGCACATTAAAAAAATGCCCGGCAGCAGGGTTGTTACCAAAGAACTGTTTTTCCAGAGCAAAGGTCGTTTGGGTTACGGGGCGGTACACTTTTCGTTGGGGAATATAACTCCCGGTCGTCCAAATTTCACCCAGACCAGTCAGCCCTTTTTGTGTGATTTCATTCTTCGTGATCACAATTTCATCATCCCAGGCATAATTATGCGTGAGGGTATTGGCGTATTGTGCGAAAGCCAACAGAAAAATCAGTAGTGGAAAAAGAAAGGAGAAAGCGACTGACTTTTTTGGTTTGGCAGATTTTTTCTTTGGTTTCATAGTGTTACAAATATAGAATTTCTAACCAAAATTTGCCCCAAATTGATGTTCTTCAAAGTCAATATCTTGAAATCCCCAGTTGGGAGGATTGAGCGAAAGCGTTTTTTTATGTTTCACAAAATGGGCAGCTAAGTGTTTGACCGTTCGCCAGTCCAGTCGGGGACGAGCAATGTCTTTGTAGAGATTGCGAACCGGATCTTCCAAGTCCCAACCATCCTCATGCGTGATGTGAAAGGAGCAGCATTCGGGAGGCAGGATGATTTGTTTTTTGCCTTTGAGTCGGGCGGAGATGAGTGCGAGCATATCCACATGGGCGGGGTAGGCACCGTTCTCAAAATAGCCTCCGATGTCCAGCCAGTCCCTTTTGCTCATCAAGGTAAAATCTCCACAGGCTTCTGTATCGAGGGAGATAAAAATGTCTTTCGGAGCAGGGAGGAACCGTTGCCTTATTCTAGACAGGCGGCAAAGTAACCAACTCGCAGGAGGGAATTTGTTGACCAAAGAATCAATTTCGATGACTTCCGGGAAGTGGTGGTGTTTTCCTTTTCTGTTTATAATATTATTTTTAAAAAATATTAATTGATCATCTACAGTCAGGTTGTAATTAACCTCTTGGGGAACATCACATCGGATAGCCCGATAGAATACGTTTTCTTTTAAGTTGTTTTTATTAAAATATTTAAATAGTTCATTTGAAAAAAGTAAATCATTATTGGTACACAAAACAAAAGGGGCTTTTGCCCGGCGGATGCCTACGTTTTTGGCGATCATTTGGTGAAGGGGAAGATCAGCTTTGCTGGGGATGCTTTGGTGGATTTTGCTGGGGACGATTATAAATCGGAGGGATAAAAAATCATCGGGGTGGGGTAGGGGAAGCACTTCTTTAAGAAGGGGTTTATCAGCAGGAGGATTCCATTCTACTATAATTAATTCTATATTTAATTTATAATTATTAGAATGTTTGATCAATCCTTTTACAAAAAGGGAACAGCGATTCAAGAGGTCTTTTCCGTGGTCGTCGTTGCGCGAACAGGCGACAATACTAATCTTTGGATTCGTTTTTGTCATATACGAATCATTTTGAAATTATCGTTGACTAAACCCCAGTTTGCATTATTTTTTATCCTATAATTTTTATTTTCCTGCATTTGTTCTGCTTCATTTAGAAGGCGATCGTACATTTTTTGAATGTCGGGATTTTTCAGGCTAAAATCAAATCGGCGGGCGTGATCCTGATGATAAATCGGCGTATCCAGTAATTTAATTTTTATATTAGAATGAACGGCCCGCATTAAAAACAGGGAATCGGGATGAGCAGAAGACCAGGTATCTTCCGGGTAACCTGAAAGTTGATTCCAGCTTTTTTTATCCAGTAAAGTAAAATCGCCGGAGGCATTACAGGGATAATTGAAGAGAAAAAATTCTTGTTTTTTTACCTGATTAAAAACAGGCAAGGATGTCAGGATTTTGCTTCGGCTACTTTTTGAATATACAAATTTTCTAAATGCATTGTATTTTCTACAGAGATTTATCCAGTGTTTTGTGGGGAGGGGAAAATACTTTGTAAAGGTGCCGCCTTGCATATACACCTTAAAAATATTTTTATAAATATTTTCTTCATTAAAATCAGATCCAATTTTTTTAGCTTTAAAATCCAGACGGTCGCAACGATAAAGTACCTTGGATTGGAGGGATTTTTGAGCTAAAAATTCAAACAGACTTTTTGAGAAAAGAATATCGGCATTGGTGGCCAGGATAAATTTTCCGGTCGCTCGTCGGATGCCAATATTTTTGGCAATGAATTCAAAAACAGGGTAAGTTTTGCGGATTTTTTCGTCTGTCAGGGATTGATGAACGGCAGGAGGCACGGTGATGATTTTAATAGAAACCCACTCGGAGGAAGGCCATTTTACCAGCGCTGTGATTGGAGGATTTTCGGGAACAGGGTTATAGTTGACAAAAACGAGTTCTGTCCTGATTTTATAATAATTAAAATATTTTATATAATAATTTAATGAACGCTGAAGGCGAGCGATAAAATCTCCGCCATAGTTATCGTTACGACCACAAAGGACGATGCTGAGATAAGATGGATTTTTTATGTTTGTAGTTTCCTTCAAATGTTACAATTAATTTTTTTGGTAAATTTAAAACCTATGGATAAATAATGGAATGATTCACACTTTAAAACAAAAAATTTGGCCATCTCTTTCACCTGCTTTTCTGGTTGCCGGGGCACAGAAAGCGGGAACGACTACTTTATTTCATTACCTGATTCAACATCCGCAGATTGTGGCTCCCAGGAAAAAGGAAATTGATTATTTTTGGTTGGATCATTATTATGAAAAAGGGGAGCATTGGTATCTGGATCATTTTCCGGCGGCTTTTAGCCATAAAAACAAAATTACATTTGAGGCAACTCCTCATTATTTATTTTCAAAGAAAGCTGCGGAGCGGATTTATAAATTTAATAAAAATATAAAAATAATTTTACTGCTTCGAGATCCTGTGGAAAGGGCTTTTTCTCAGTTCCAAATGTATCAGAGAAAACGAAAAGATAAAAGTGCGCTGGATATTTCGGGGGAAAAATATGGAGGAGAGCTACAAGTGTTTTTTGAGCAATTAAAATCGCCGGATTTTTTCCGGGATTTTGATGAAGCGATTCAAAGGGAATGGGCGGCTATTCAGAAAGGAGAAATGCTTGCGCCGTATTTAATTGCTCAGGGATTTTATTATCAACAAATTGATAATTATTTAAAGTATTTTCCTAAGGAGCAAATACGTATTGTATATAACAAAAATTTGAAATCAAAACCAGAAGAAACACTTAATGACATTATGCAGTTTTTAAAATTAAAAAAAATTAATTGGAAAAATTTTGATTTAAAAAAATACAATGAAGGGAAATATGAAGAAACGATTTCTACAGAAATCCGAAAGTTGTTGGAAAATATATATGAGAAGTATAATACAAGATATTGAGGTTAAATAATTAGCCACGGAAAATGCCTACGCGCACCCCTAACCCCTAAAGGGGAAATCCACCCGCAATCAAAAGGTGGGCAGGGGTTCCCCTTTAGGGCAATGTCATGGACATAAGGATTTTTGAGGGGCAGCGCCCCG
>JAHDCK010000294.1 GCA_020629915.1 Saprospiraceae bacterium | reverse complement strand
TCAAAAACTCATTTCAAATTAAATTTAACATTATTATGTCCAGTTACTTATTTTAATTATATTAATTGTATTAATGGCCGTTGGATTGCTAATGGATAATATTCAGATCCTTTCGGAAGCCTTGCCGACCTATCAAAGCAATGTCGAAAAAATGGTAGATAAAATTGATTCGGCTTTTGGCGTTGATCTCGTTTCCACAATTACCAATCACTTGCAGGATTTTAATTTTACAGATATAATTTTGTCTACTATTAATTCTTTCACAGATATTTTTGGAAATTTATTTGTAATATTATTATATGTAGTTTTTCTCCTGCTGGAAGAACCTATATTTAATAATAAAATGAATGCCCTTTCCGGCTCTAAGGAAAATTCTGCTTTAGGGCAGAATATTTTTGCTGAAATTAATCACTCCATCAGCAGTTATTTAAGCCTGAAAACTTTTGTCAGTTTTGTTACTGGTTTTTTGTCCTACGTCGTTTTGTGGATAATGGGGGTAGAGGCTCCCGTTTTCTGGGCATTTATTATTTTTATATTAAATTTTATTCCGACTATTGGTTCTTTGATTGCAACTGTCTTCCCAGCCGTTTTTGCCTTCCTTCAGTTTGGAACCGTATTCGAACCGCTCGTCATATTGACCGTAGTGGGAATTATTCAATTACTGGTTGGCAACTTTCTCGAACCCCGTCTAATGGGAAACAGTCTTAATATTAGCCCGCTTGTGGTGTTGATTGCCTTGTCCGGCTGGGGCATGATCTGGGGGGTGACGGGGATGTTGCTTAGCGTTCCTATTATGGTTATTCTTATAATAATTTTTTCAAAATTTGAAGCTACCCGACCTATTGCCATTTTACTTTCAGAAAAAGGAGAGGTGCATTAAATAGGGTTGGTATTAAAGGAACAGCTGCAGGACAACGGTGAGTCTCGATTCCGGCGGTAGCATCTAAGACTTTATTTAAACATATTTTCAATACTGTATTTTTGAATATTATTAGTAAGAGCATGTTTAAATTTTCATGATTGAGCGAAAGGCTTCAAATTTTATTTTGAAATAGATGAGCGACCGAACCTGCAAGGTGAATGTCCCTAAATATGCTCTAATGCGAATCAGTGGTTAAAAAGTACAATAGGAAAAATATAAAAGGGAATGAGCCTAAATTTTTCGTACTTTGATTTTATTAAACTCTTCAAAACATTTCCGAAAATTTTTATAATCTAAATCATCTTCAAGACATTTATATAGGGATTTATATTGTGGATATTTTTTCTTTAATTTATTATACTTTCCTTGAAAGGCATCAGAACCAATTGGAATCAGCTCAGAATAAAGGCTTTTGGAAAGCATTGTCAAAGAACCGAAAGTATTGCTGGAACTATCCTTTTTTCGGGAAATCATTTCAAGGTGAGCAATTCCATTTTCATAATAACATAATTTGCCTTTACTGATTAATTTATACGGTATCCCTGCAATAGCAGTTCTGAACAAGTGGTCCTCGATGGAGAATCCCCAAATTTTTTTCCCGATAAATCTTACTTTTTTTTTGTTTTTCCTAAAGACAAATTTAGTTCCACGTCCGAGTAAATATTCATTATGGACGTATGTATCCATTTCCTCTGCAATACCATTTTGAAAATCTTCGTATGTTTTATATACTTTGATTTGTGCAGATAAAAGATTTACAAAAAATAAGAATCCAATTAAAAAGAATAGTTTTTTTAAATTCATAATTTTAATAATCAAATATTATCGATTTCCATTAACCTTAATCACCTTAAAATATTTTTCGAAAGCAGCATTGTAACACTTGACAACATAAGTTCCTGAAGCATACCCCTGAAGAGATAAGGTTGTTTTTCCGCCATCATGATATGAAAGGGAACCCGTTTGAATGGTTCTCCCCAAATTGTCGTAAACTTCAATTTTTACTATATCAGTTAGATTAGAAAACGATTCAATTTCTATATGAAAAAGATTGCTGGTTAAGTTTGGATAAATTTTAATTATATTCGATGATACATTATTTATATCGCTTAGGGGACTATCGAAATCAACGGTTACAGTCTCCTGGAAGGTACAATTACCTGAAGCGTCTTGTACAACAATTTCATAATCTCCGGTACTTAAGTTAGGGAATTCATTACTGGCAAAAAAGGTGACTCCGCCATCTATACTATACTGAAAAGGAGCCGTTCCTGAAGTCGTAAAGATTAAAATAGATCCATTGTTAGCAAATTCAGAAGAGGCATTTGTAATGGCAATATTGGCATTGACCTCGCAAACACCAATGAGCGCACTTGCTTCATATAAACAAATGCCTAATGCATCTCGTATCACTACGTTATAGTTGCCCACTGCCAGGTCGGGGAATACATTATTACTTACGAAGTTTTGTCCTCCATCAATACTGTACTGATAGGGTGCGACTCCAGAAGTCGGGTTGATTACAATAGAACCATTTGGGATGACGACAGAAGTAGTATGGGTCGTTTCAATATCTGCAGTCGTAAAGGTGCAGGCTTCAATGGAAATAGTTTCCTGATATGAACAGTTTCCAATAGCACCCAGCACATACACATCATAGTCTCCCGTGGGTAAACCAGAAAAGGAATTTGTTTGAAAGAAGTTTTGTCCACCATCAATACTATATTGAAATGGGCTTATACCAGAATTTGTCGTAATGGTTATTGCACCATCATTCGCAGATGGAGAAGTTGTATTGGATACATTTATATTTGTGGTAAAGCTACATCCCGTTCCATCCGGACAAAACACTTCTTGGGTCTTATAGTCAAACTCGCCATCATTTTGTACAATAATATTTCCGGATGCATCTAAAACCTGAAAATAACCAATTCCATAGGCACAGCATATTCCATCTCCGTAAGAATCGTAAACATTCAATGCAAAGCAAGAGCCGTAGTCCAAGCAAATATTTTCAGTATAGGTTTGAGTTCCTTGTTGCAAAGATCCGCTGGTAATGACTTGATTTGTCCTTATGTCTAACAACTCCCAGGAAGTTTCCTCAGGAAAATTATCCGCTTTTATAAAAAGGGTAACAACGTCATAATCTGACGCCAAAGTGGTCGTTGTGTTGGCTGAATTGTTGCTAAAATCACCATCTATTTGACCGTTAACCTCTAACAAGTTTAGAGTGATATTATTATTGGCTGGTATTAAATTATCATCAATACTTATCGTTACTATGTTCTGGTCCTCGAAAGGCACATTTACTGTTGCATTTATGACGTCAACGACCAAACCATTAACGATTACCTGGATTTTTACATCGGTAATAGTCGTTTCCCCAAGGTTTGTTATGATAGCATTGACATTAACGATGTCATTACAAACAACCTCTATTTGCCCTATTGAAAGTTCTCCTTCCAATTGATGCAATTTGCTCAAAACCCTATTTAAAGTATCGTTGTTACCGTATTCATCGTCATCATCTGTTACAATACAGGTGATGTTATAATCGCCAATTACAGAAAAATCTTGTGGTACAGAAAATTGAAAATCAGCTTCGCTAAAAGGCGCAATGGTACCAGGAATATTAATCGTTTCCACCGATTGACCATCTACAACCAGCTCAATATCAAAATCGCTCATGTCGTTTAAACCCGTATTGGCAATTGATGCAGTTACAACCTCGTTGCTGCTCAGGGTAGAAGAAGACTGAGGCTCAATAATGGCTTTAACCCCCAAATCATTATTGGAAGTAATATCAGCCCAAAAGGAAACCCAGGGTCTTGCTTGTTTTATCACCAATTGATCCTGAGCCGTTACCTTATATTCGATATCCATTCCAAAACCTTCTGCACCGACAACGTTGTACAGTATTGCAAATTCATCATGGATAACAGTAAGGTAGTCTCTCAATTGATTGAGATATATTTGATCCATTATCAGGTCGCCCTGGTTCACTAAGTTTGATAATCTTAACACGAGGTATCCGCCTGCCTGCGAAGGATCCTGATACAATAAAATCTCCTCTGGTACCGAGTTAGGGTCGGGGTTTGTAATCAGGGATTCTCCGACTTGGGTATTTAGGTAATAGGTGTTTTGTGTCCCGTAAATCGGATCAATACTTATCCCTACGCCATTCGATTTTTCATCTTCAAAATTGGGATGGCACAACACGCCCATCGCTGCTACAAAATGGTCGACCCGATAAAAATCTCTTTCCTCGTAGGCTCTGAAATTCCACATACTGGCATAGACTTGTTTGATGGATTTTTGGATATGTCCCTCATCCAGATGTTGGGTTTTGGAGGTATATAAACCAGCCCCGCTAAATCCGGGTAAATCTTCATTATTCGTACTCGAACGACATCTAACCGCTGTTCCAACTGGAAAAGCATCATGCATAGCTTGTAAATCATTCAGCATCCATTGTGGCATAGGCGCATCTTTAATGGCCTCTCTAAAATCTTTTAAACGCTGAATGCGGAAATTTATATCTGTTTGAAAAACAGGATTATCAATCATGACCTGAGCCTCCTGATAAAAATTGTTGAATTTCATAAATTCATCATAGTAGTAAAATGGAATTCCAAAACCGTCCGGAATCGTGCCAGCCGGAAAACCAAAGGTTCTCATTGTGGCCACATTAGAACATTTGGCTCCAAAGGAGCTGGACATTTCAAATTCGATTTCATCCAGTGGTAAAATATTAGTGATACTTAAATCCCGAATGGGAATTTGTTCTTCTGTGGGTCTGAGGTCTTCATACCAATCATTCACCTCTGTCAAAGTAGCAGCTCGTATTTGGAACTGCTCGTTTTCTACTTTGTAATAAATATAGCTCCCTAGCAAATTTGAAATAGAATCAATAGACAAAGGATCGGCAATATAGGCATTGGGAACATTGTCCTGAATCGCTCTTAGATTCACATGCGAAAGTGGAGTTTGTACAACAGAAGTTATTATTCCACCTACTCTTGGCAATGAATTCGGCAGAGCGTCATAGAGTACAATATCCCTGCTTCCGGGAGTTTCATTGAGATTCTGTATATGTTTAAAAAATCCATATCCTTCTGCTTCATGGAGGGGAATATAATCGATATCACCAAAAACGTCAGATTCTAAAACAACTTCTATTCTGGAACCCACAAAATCTGCTGCATATTGATTGAGGTGTATATTCTCAGAGGTTTGTCCGATAAAGTGGTTCATATTATTTTGCAAAAAAGGCATATTGGCAACCAATAACTCAAAGGTTCTCTGGGTATCTTCAAAGTTGTAGGCATCTCCAAAAGAGAAATTAAAAGAATAACTTCCAATGACACCATTCGGAAGGATGTCGTTCGCATTGAAAACGATTTCACCGGAGCTGTCATCTCCGGTAACCGTTAATCCTACCGCACTGAAAAATGCGGCGTGGATAGTATGCGTATTGCTATTAATAAAATAGACTTTTGGTTCAGGCGTATCTCTGTCCAATATTCCGAACTTAACATACAATTGCCCATCCAAAAAGGGGGCCCAACCCACATTGTTAATGGCAGCCAAATCCAAAAAAGTCTGAGCATCCGGGATAGAAGTTGAGCCATCAATAAATGGAACAGGAGCGGCATAGTTTAACGGAGCATCTGTAGGCATATTATTAAATTCGGTAACATCATCTACGCCATCTCCGTCATAATCATCCGGGGTTGCAATATCGTGTTCTGTAATAGTATAATTTGCTAAAGGATAAGCGCCTGCTGGTTCGGAAATGACCATTGTTCCGTTGACCCCCATCGTCATGGAAGAAACCCAATTGAATGTAGGACTATGCTGAGCATGCAATAAATAATATTTATCTGCCTGGGCTTGTATGGATAGCTGTGCCTGACCAATACTATTTACAGAGTAATTGTCAATCGGGACAGTTTGAGCAACGCAAAAATTATAAAAGGAAAATAGGCCAACAAGTGATAAGACAATGCGCTGTTTCATAGTGTGTAGGTTTTGGTCGTACATTTTGTTGATTTAAAGATAATAATTTTTGCAGGGAATTTTTAGAATCAAAGGCAGGTAGAGGACAAATGCTGTGAAATATTGGAAGCAGAGTGGGG
>JAHDCK010000009.1 GCA_020629915.1 Saprospiraceae bacterium | reverse complement strand
CCGACTACAAAATTTGCCTCGTTCAAAATAAAATTTGCGCACTTTCGCTAAAATAACCCCTAGTAGAACAAGTCTATTATACAACAGCTTTAGGAAAAACTTAACAAGAATGCGTGGTTAAACGTGGCTTATTGGTTTGCTTTTTGAGCGTATTCGGCGGCTTTGGCCTGATTGCCGAGGACGCCGTAAGCAATACTCAGGTTTTTAAACGTAGGCGCGTGATTGGGTTCAATTTTCAAAGATTTTTCGAATATGTCAATAGCCTTTTGTGTTTCTTGCCGGATTCCGTAGGCCGTACCCAGCGTTCGCATGGTTGGCGCATCATTCGGAGCCAGCTTTAAAGCTTCCAAAAGCAAATTGATCGATTTATCTAATTGTCCCTTCTTACCAAAGAACTCCCCGGCAAAGCGATAAGTTTCCAAAAGCGTCTTTTTTGTTACCGGAAATTTCGTGCCATGTAATTCGTATGCCTTTTTATGATATTTTATTGCATCATCATATTTTTCTGCACCCCGGCAGGCAACACCCATATTCAAAAGGGCATCTTTATATTTTGGATCAATCCGCAATGCTTGTTCAAAACGAGGAATAGCCTTGTCGTATTCTTCCAAATAGGTGTGCGCATTTCCAAGGAGCAAGTAAGCATTTTTATACGTAGGATGAATTTTTATCGCCTTATCCAAATACCCAATTCCATCCCGTAACATCTTTTCCTTATTCGCACTATTCTCTGGTTTTATGGCTTGGGTGACGGATTCTCCTCCTGCGGCATTTAGAGCTTTTGCACTATTGGTGGAGGCATGAACGTCCGTCAGGAAAAGCGTTTTATTATCCTGCCAGACGAAATTTCTGGTAATGGTTTTTCCTGCAAAAAGCAACAAAACAACCCCCAAAATTCCAAGCGGAATTTTTATATCATTAAAATTTAAATTTTCCTTTTTAGAAATAAGTTGCGCTAATTTATATAATAAAATAGCGACTATAAAACAAAACCCAACTGAAGGCATAAACATAAATCGCTCCGACATATTCGTTCCAATCGGGAACACGATATTTGAAACAATAGAAAGTGTTATAATATAAAACGCGATTCCAAAAGCAATATGCTGCTTCTTGAGCAATCCCCAAATAGCATATCCCGCTGCTGCCAGATAACCTAAAACAATCAAAACCACCTGCCAACTTCCCAGGGAATACATCGCAATCTGTCGGGGATAATAATCATTCGTCAGTGGATGTGGGAACACTAATAGTTGTATATATTTTCCCAATGTATAAAAAATCGTCCCCAGGCGTTCGGAAACGGAATAAGCCACGTATTTTCCATCTACAATTTTTAAATATGGATTATTCATCAATTCCTTCACCTCTGTTCCCACACTTCCTCCAAGGCCAATCACAGCAGTTCTAATTATTAAAAACAAAATAGCTACTCCGACAAAAGGAATCGTCTGTTTGATAATATCTCCCATCTTTGCGTTAGTAAAAACATAAAACGCCAGAGGAACAACCGCCAAAAAAGTAATGGCATTCTCCTTGGACATCAGCCCGATAAAAAACAGAACGGCTGCTACAATCGTCCACTTATTGGCTTTTTCATAATAAGCTCTCAGCGAATAATACAAGGCACCCAAGCTACACAACAAGGTCATGATTTCATCCCGTCCCTTGATATTGGCCACGGCCTCTGTATGGATAGGATGCGCCACGTATAAAAGTGCAGCAACAAAGGCAACGAAGTATGCGTAGAGATTGGCCGGGTTTTTTTGAGGGTTTAATAATTTTAATAATAAAAAATACAATACAATTCCCGTAAGACAATACAACAAAATATTTATCAAATGATAAATAAAAGGCGTTTGACCAAAAAGCTGATACTCAAAAGCGAACATCACCAATGTAAAAGGACGGTAACGACCACCGGCTACGAGATTTTTCTGGTCTTTAAAAAAGCCAAAAAAAGTATCCTTACTCAAAATATCCGGAATGCCTGCCACCCCTTTTTTTGTAAACATATTATCCGTAATGACAATGGCATCATCCAGTGTAAAATCATGGGTCAGCGTATTGGCGTATAACAAAAAGCCCAAAAGCGCGATGATCAAAACGTGCATTTTGGAATCCGTCAGGAACGCAGGCTGTCCGGCAGGAATGGAAAATTTGGGGGAAGTCGTTTCCCGTTTTCTTTGTTGTTTCTTAGGATTTTTTCTGGATTGCTTGGCCATTGTTATGAGGATTGTTCTCTTGGCTTAAAATTAGGATTTTTTTATTTTAAACTAGCTTTTAAAATAAAAAAACAGCAAGGCGAATTCCTTGCTGTTTTAGTTTGTTCTTACGGTTATATTATAATCTTATATTAAAATCCAATTCTAAATCCTCCAAGGATAGAGAAAGTGCTGATATTATGATCATTCGGCCCAACTTTTCCAAAACCTATGCGGTAGGTTGGCTGTGTAAAGAGAATCACACGATTGAGTTTTTTCTCGATGCCGATACCTAAATTTGCTGTATAAAAATGATTGCTATTAAAGTTTCCACCTTCCAGTAAGCCTTCTTCGTCATTGACAACCAAATCGCGGAAAACAACTCTTGCTGATGCACCTGGAAGAGTGTTTACCGTTTCGGTGTCGTAGTTTGATTTGATTACAAAATGACTACTTCCCCCAAAGACAGCAAATGTTTTTAGTCCCGGCGTTTCAGTCATCGTCATTTTTGCATATACTGGAATTTCGATGATTTCCAGTTCTGCTGCATTGACAATTCTACCAAAACCTGCGATTTCAGCACCCGCAGATTCTATTAAAATATCCTCGGAAAGGAGCGGAGTATAATTCTTTTTGGAATATAGCGCACCTAATCCCAATCCAAATTTGGAGTTCAGTTGATACTCCGCATTCAATCCGAGTGAATAACCTATTTCGTTGTGGCTAGCCGTGCTGCCAGAAAATGCATGATTGGACACTCGATTAAAATCAGGTGATGCCAGAATACCGATCGAAAACTTACGCACAACATGCTGTTTAGATTCAGGGTTATCCGTCATCAGGCTAAATAAGTTTAAACCTGTTTCCGGTGAAATAATCTGGGCGTTCCAATTTGGAATAGATGTACTCGGGAAGAAATTTTTAGGTTGCTGAACAGCAGCGATTATCGCCTTTTTATTTTCAGCTTTCGGAATAAAAATTTCAGGTGTGGGTGATTTTTCAGGTGCTTCCTCTTTCACTGCAACCGGAATGAATTTCGCCTGATCGGAGTTTTCTCCATTCAGTGTCTGCGAAGCCGGTGGCGCAGGAGGAATGATATTTTGTACAACAGATGCTTCCTCTTTTGTAGCAGCAGAAGCGATTGTTGTTGTCGTATTTAAATGATTTTCCTTCTCCGTAAGGACAGTGGTTGTTTTATCGGTATCAACAGAAGCATTTTCTTCTGTTACCTTCTTATTTAGAATAGAATTTGTTGTAGTATTTTCAAGTGTGGCAACAGGTTCTGTCGTCGCAGGTTTTGTCACCGGATTCGGCTTGGAAACCGGCATTCTGAAATCAACAAACTGGAACAAGGTGTAAATACTCAATATGACTAAAAGTATTTCTACTCCTTTTATAAAATATGTCCGCTGACGAGCGAGCATATCTTCCGTCAACTCCTGCTCCATCGCCTGCCATTCGGCATCATTGTAAGGAGCTTCCATATCACCAATCGCCTCTTTGACTGTTGCGTCAATATTTTGAGGCTCTAAGGCATCTATTTTATCTAATGAAGCAGCCAACGCAGCCCAACCAGCCACTTCTGCCACCTCCATTTTACCAATTGTTTTCCGAACCAGCGCATCCATTTCCTCCCCGGCAGCGACATCCGCTTTATCCAGTGCTGCTTCCATCTCTGACCAGTCGGGAGCCAGTTCGGGATGCTCCGATTGTCCGATGGAATTTCTAACCATACTGTCCAGTCCTTCTCCTGCTTCCACCTCCGCAGCAAACAAGTCTGCTTCGAGTGCAGCAAAATCAGGAGCCAGTTCCGGATGTTCGGACTGACCAATAGAATTGCGAACAAGACTATCCATCTCCTCACCTGCCATGAGTTCGGCTTGGTGAAGGGCAGCCTCCATGCTCGCCCAATCCGACGGATTGAACGGCACTTCCAAATTGGAGAGCGCTTCCTTAGCTAGATGATCAATATGTTCATAATTCTTGTCCATAAGCGTATTTACGCACTAATATATCTTTAAGTTTCGTTCTGGCCTTAACTAAATTAGAACGAGAAGTACTTTCTGTAATTTGTAATTGTTCAGCAATCTCTTTGTGTTGGTATCCCTCGATGGCATAGAGATTAAAAACAGCTCTGTATGCCGGGGATAATTGTTGAACAGCTTGCAGGATTTCCTTTTCGCTGTATTGACTGACGGCGTCAGCTTCTGTGCTTCGCCGTTCGGCCACCATTTCGATATTCTCTGTTCTGCGTCGGATGCTTTTTCGATAATAATCGATACAGGTATTGACCATGATGCGATGAATCCATGCACCGATGGAAGTGTTGTCCGGTTTATATTTATGCAGGTTATTAAAAATTTTAATAAACCCTTCATGCAAAATATCCCGGGCATCTTCCGAGTTGTTCGCATATCTCAGGCAGACTCCCATCATCTTACCGTAGTAAGTTTCGTAGAGGGTCTTCTGAGCCGAACGTTCTTTTCGGATGCAGGCCGCTATCAAGTCTCGCTCCTGATTGCGCAGTTTCAGAGCAAAATCCATAGAGTTCATATTAATTTTGAAAGAAGTTATGAGGTAATAAATTCCTCCAAAGTTAAAAAAATTGTTCTGAACAGACACAATATGGGGACGTGTACTGTCGTCGCTTACCTGTAATACGTTCTATAATACAAATTTGCTGCCTGTTTTTACAAAAAAATGATTTTTTAGCTGTAAAGGGAACGAATAAATTAAAAAATGAGTTATTTTTTATGGGAGCCTTATGCGGTTCTTTCATTTTTTAGCATTAAATTTGCAGTCCTTTATAAAAAGGTCGGTTGGCCGAGTGGCTTAGGCACTGGTCTGCAAAACCAGGTACAGCGGTTCGAATCCGCTACCGACCTCTGAGGAAAGTCCTTTAAATCTTTTTGGGTTTGAAGGACTTTTTTGTTTACTAATAGCCATTGTTATAAATACCAAATTAATAGGAATAAACACAACATTAAAAACACATAAATCAAAGGCTCTTTCATTCTAAAATTATACCACTTCAAAATAAAAAAGCAAATCATGGAAACTATACATAATATTGTACTTCCTATCAACTCTCTTTGACACAAAGCCTCATACTGTTTTATCTCATATACATGATTGCCATTTACCTTTAACCCGTAAATTTCATGTGATTTTCTATACCTTATCCCCTTCATAGTTAGCGAAACAGTATCTCCGGCTTTTATACTATCCCTTATTATTTTTTTTTGTTCTACGGATAAATCGGAGTAAATATACCTAAGTGTGAAAACCTGATTTTTTTCTTCTTTAATTCTGAATTCAAACCGATTATTTTTTGGAGCGGATATAAAAACAGGCTTGGATTCTAATGTTCCTTTTTTTATGAGGAATTCCTTTTTCCCATTAAAAAGACCGACTATTGTTATTAGAGCACAGGCTATTGCTAACCACAGAGGAAATCCTTTTAAATCATCAATTTTATTCTGCATGCTTATCTAAGAATACTAAATTCCTGAGAATTTTTTACTAAGGATTTTTACTTTAAAAAAGAATTGGAATTTGGAGTTATTTACACACAGCAATGCATAAACTTTTTTTAATGTATTGTGCCTTGAGACAGTTGCCTTATTTGGAGGAGGGATATTCAACTACTTCCCCCGCCCAATTTCATAAACCCCAATCCAATCTTCCACTGTCATTTTCTGCATCAGCTCTGCTATGAGCTCGTAAGGAATCTCTTCCACCTTTTTAAAACGAATACAACTTTTTCCCATGTCCAATTTGCGGGAGGAATGCTTGGACCATTCAGCTACAAACCAATCGTACAATTCCTTATTGGCGTAAATGCCGGAGTGGTAGAGAGCGATAAAATTTTTCTGGGAGGCGATGTGGGCGAAGGGCAAAGGCTCGGAAGGCTTGACGTGATAACCCGCCGGATAAGTTTTGTGGGAAACGACCCACCCAATCATTCCGTACTGCAAAGTATTGGTAAAGCCCTTGGGTATATTTTTTTTAATTGTATTATACAATTTCTTAAAATAAGGCTGCCGCTCTTCGGGAACGGCAGCGAGGTATTCTTTAATGGTATTGGCCTCTATTCGCATACTTTTATTATAATATTTTATTTTATCATATCAAAGCCAGTATAAGGACGCAACGCTTTCGGAATGACGATGCCTTCCGGCGTTTGATGATTCTCCAACAGTCCAGCTACGATTCTCGGCAAGGCTAGTGCGCTACCATTAAGCGTATGAACCAAGTGATTTTTTCGGTTTTCATCCTTATAACGGCACTTCATGCGATTGCTTTGGAAGGTTTCAAAATTAGAAACAGAGCTCACTTCCAACCAACGTTCCTGGGCCGCAGAATAGATTTCAAAATCATACGTCAGGGCAGAGGCAAAGCTCAAATCGCCTCCACACAGGCGCAGGATGCGGAATGGCAATTCCAGTTTGCCAAGGAGCATTTCTACATGTGCCAGCATTTCATCCAAAGCTGCATAAGAACGATCCGGGTGTTCTAAGCGGACAATTTCCACCTTATCAAACTGGTGTAAGCGGTTCAATCCGCGTACATGCGCGCCATAAGAACCCGCTTCTCTTCGGAAACAAGGCGTGTAGCTACACATTTTTACAGGAAAATCTTTTGTATCTAAAATAACATCCCGGTAAATATTCGTCACGGGAACCTCCGCTGTAGGTATGAGATAAAAATCATCCTTACCTATATAATACATCTGCCCTTCCTTATCCGGCAAACTACCTGTCCCACGTCCGCTAGCTTCGTTGACGATGAGTGGCGGAATGTACTCCACATATCCGGCAGCGATGGCTTCATCCAGGAAAAACTGGATCAGTGCCCGTTGCAATCTCGCTCCCTGGCCTTTATACACCGGAAATCCCGCACCTGTAATTTTTACACCCAATTCAAAATCAATGATGTCGTATTTTTTAGTCAGTTCCCAATGCGGTTGGCTGCCCTCCGGCAAGGTCGGCATGGGTTTATCCCAGGCTTTGAAAACTTCATTGTCTTCATCCGTATTTCCTGCCGGAACCAGAGCATTTGGTTGGTTGGGAACCTGAAAGAGTAGGTTCTCCAGATCTGTATTAGCTTGGTTGAGTTGTTCTTTGAGTTGGTTGGATTGCGCTTTGAGTTCAGCGACAGCAGTTTTTGCCTTTTCCGCTTCTTCGCGTTTTCCCTGCTGCATCAGGGCACCGATTTCCTTGGCGGCTTTGTTACTTTGCGCCAGAATATCGTCTAATTGACGTTGGCTTTGTTTTCTGAGATCATCCGTTTTCAGAATTTCATCCAATATTTCAGGATTATTAAAATTCCGCTTTTTCAATCCTTCGGTAACAAGCGTTTTGTTTTCCCGAATAAAGTTTACTTGCAACATTTTTTAGGTAGATTTTTTTTGAATCAACAAATTTGCTTTTACATTTGTAGGAGCTACTTGGGTCAAGACCCATCTGTCTTCTCGCTACATTTTAGGTTTATTATTTTAGAGAGAACAATAATTTTTGAGAAAAATTCCATTCCTGGCTCAAAGATACCATTTGAATATTGAAAAAATAATGTATTTTTGTGGTATCAAATCGAAAGCTAGTCTTTATTTCCTTCTCTCTTTTTGATATAAATCCAAACTTTTGAGGGATTAAATGTTAAAAATGACTTTCATTTCCTGTAATACCCAGGAACTTCCTTGTTAGTTATTTCAATTACCAGAATTTTGGGTTCTTTGGCAAATTTGTTAAAGAATGAGACTTTTTTCAAAAACAATATTATTACAACACACATAATCGATCACGCCTACCATTTATTACATTCCTAATTAAAAAATTAACCATCTTTTTAAAATGTACGACATATTACAACTCAATGAGATGCTGGTTCCTGAACTAAAGGAAATCGCAGACAAACTCGAGATCAAAGGTTACAAAAAACTCAACAAGCAGGATTTAATATATAAAATCCTTGATTATCAAGCTATTGCAGGAAAAGAAGCTGCCGAAGCAGATGATGCGCCCAAAAAGAAAGAGGCGGCTGAGGAAAAACCAAAAAGAAAGCGCCGCAAACGGGTCGCCTCAGATGCTTCGGAAGAAAAAGAAGCACCAAAAGAGGAGGAGAAGCCTGAAAAAGAGGAAGAAGAAGCTCCTAAACCCCGTAGTCGCAAAAGAGAAAAACCAGTAGAACAAGAAGAAGAAAAACCTATCAGAAAACCTCGCAAAGAAAAAGAAGATTATCGGGAAGAAACCAGATCAGAACCCCGAACAGAATCTAAACCAGAACCTCCACGTTTTAATATTGAACTCGACGGTGTTATTGAAGGAGAAGGTATCCTGGAAATGATGCCGGATGGATATGGATTTTTGCGTTCTTCTGATTTTAACTACCTGACTTCTCCCGATGATATTTATGTTTCTCCTTCTCAAATAAAATTATTTGGGTTAAAAACCGGAGATACTATCCAGGGAGCTATCCGCCCGCCAAAGGAAGGCGAGAAATATTTTGCCCTTTTAAAGGTTTCCAGAATCAATGGAGTAGAACCGCTCAAAATTAGAGATCGGGTTCCTTTTGATTACCTGACACCACTTTTTCCGGATGAAAAATTCAACCTTCAGGGAAAACCCAATCAGTATTCTACCCGATTGATAGATTTGTTTACCCCAATAGGAAAAGGACAGCGTGGATTAATCGTTGCCCAACCTAAAACGGGTAAAACATTTTTATTGAAAGATATTGCCAATGCCGTGGCAGCGAATCACCCGGAGTGTTATTTGATCATTTTGCTGATCGATGAGCGTCCGGAAGAGGTGACGGATATGAAGAGAAGTGTTCGTGCAGAGGTCGTTGCTTCTACTTTTGACGAACCAGCAGAACGCCATGTTCGCGTAGCCAACGTTGTGCTTGAGAAAGCCAAGCGTATGGTAGAAAGTGGTCACGATGTAGTTATCCTTTTGGATTCCATTACGCGATTGGCCAGAGCTTACAATACGGTAGCTCCTGCTAGTGGAAAAGTACTTTCCGGTGGTGTGGAAGCGAATGCTTTGCACAAGCCAAAACAATTCTTCGGAGCAGCCCGAAACATTGAAAAAGGTGGTTCTCTGACCATCCTCGCTACGGCCTTGATCGATACCGGTTCCAGAATGGACGAGGTGATTTTTGAGGAATTTAAAGGAACAGGAAATATGGAGCTACAACTGGATCGAGGCTTATCCAACAAGCGAATCTATCCAGCCATTGACATTACCAAATCCAGTACGCGTCGGGAAGATCTGTTACTGGATAAGGATGTCATGCAGCGCATGATCGTCCTGCGTCGTCACCTTGCCGATATGAAACCGGAGGAAGCGATGCAGTTTATGATGCAAAATATGAAGGGAACCCGCAGCAATGAGGAGTTCCTGATTTCTATGAATGGATAATTTTAATTCTTTTTGAAATTTGGTAAAGTGCATTATTTCGTTGTACCTTTGCCGAACTTTTTAAAGGAGTTAATCCGCAAGAAAAATTTTTATCATGAAAAGAACTTATCAACCATCGAGAAGAAAGCGAGCCAACAAACATGGCTTTCGTGCCCGTATGGCTACGAAGGGTGGTCGCAAAGTATTAGCGCGCAGACGTGCTAAAGGAAGATTAAAATTGACCGTTGCTGATGAGCGGTCTGTAAAATAATAACCTGCCTCAACAACTAACCGAACTTGGTTCGGTTAGTTGTTCTTTCTTCACATTTATTTTTCCGGTTTGGATACTCCCCGATACACGCTCTCCAAGGAAGAACGCCTAAAAAGCCGGAAAATCATCCAAGCATTATTTAACAAAGGTCAATCATTCAGCCATTTCCCTATTCGGGTGGTTTGGATCAAATCTCCTGTGCCTTTTGAGATGCCTGCTAAGGTGGCTTTTAGCGTTTCTAAAAAGCGGTTTTCCAATGCAACAGATCGCAATCGCATTAAGCGACTGCTTCGGGAAGTGTATCGTTTGAATAAATTGCCGCTTCATTCTACTATAAAAAAGCAGGAAGAAACCTATGCTATTATGTTTCTTTTTACAGGAAGTGAAGAACCGGATTTTCTTTTTTTAGAATATAAAATGAAAGGACTTTTGAAAAGGCTGAGCAAAAAAATCTCTCCCGATGTGCGACAAAGTCCCGAAAAGGACAAAACAGATTAAGCCAATCTGCCGTTTAATTTGAGCAGAAAGGGATTTAAGGCACAATGATTGTGACTTTGAGGATACAAGTTGCGTTAAAATATAAGGGTGAAATTGATTTTATACATGAAGCCCTTTATATTGTACACAATTCTTCTCTTCCTGAAAACTCAGAATTTACTTTTTATTTTATTATAATATGAAAAAAATCAAATTTTTATCCAGAAGAAAATGGCTCTTCCTTGGCATCTTTCTGGTATTGGGAACCCTCGCTTTTAGAGAACCTGTCAATCGCTTTTTTGAAATTGGTAAAAACATCGAAATTTTCACGACGATTTATAAAGACGTGAATAATTATTACGTGGATGAAGTCGATCCGGGTAAGCTCATGCGCACCGGACTGGATGCCATGCTCAAAACACTCGATCCCTACACGAATTATATCGCAGAATCTCAAATAGAGGAATATCGCATAAAAATGACGGGGCGCTTCGGTGGTATCGGTGCGAATTATCACCTGCAAGATGATGAGGTGGTTATCTCCTCTCTGCTTGAAGGATTTCCGGCAGCAAAGGCTGGCTTGAAACCGGGTGATAAAATTTTATCTATAGACGGTAAGCCGACCAAAGGAAAGAAGGTAGATGAAGTCAAGCAGTTTATTGACGGGGCACCGGGTTCTTCCGTAGAATTAAAAATTGAAAAAAATAACGGTAAAAAAGAATCGCTTACCATTGATCGGGCAGAAGTCAAGATTCCAAATGTTCCTTACAAGGGGATGATTCGGGAGGATATTGGCTACGTTACCCTGACGACTTTTACGATGGATGCCGGGAAAAATGTAGCTACTGCCATCCAGGATTTAAAAAAAGATAACAAACTGAAAGGACTGGTTTTTGACCTGCGTGGAAATGGGGGTGGATTGTTGAGAGAAGCTGTCAATGTCAGTAATATTTTTGTTCCTAAAAACGAAGAGATCGTTTCTACCAGAGGGAAGGTCAAGGAGTGGGATAAGCATTTTAAGACACTGAACGATCCTATTGATGAGGAGATTCCGCTCGTGGTTTTGATAGACAAAAATTCGGCTTCCGCTTCGGAGATTGTTTCTGGTGTGATTCAGGATTTGGATCGCGGCGTTTTAATTGGACAAAAATCTTTTGGGAAAGGACTGGTACAAAATACTCGCGATGTCGGATTTAAGTCTAAGGTAAAACTGACGACGGCTAAATATTATATCCCAAGTGGACGGTGTATTCAATCCGTGAATTACCGAGATGGCAAACCTGCCGATATTTCCGATTCCCTGCGGACGGAATTCAAAACCAAAAATGGTCGTTCTGTTTATGATGGCGGTGGTGTGATGCCGGATATCAAAGTCAAAGATGTGGCGGAAAATAAACTAGTTGATCATCTGATTAAGGGACATTGGATTTTTAAGTATGCCGTCAATTATGCTGAGAAAAATGCCAGCATCACGAATGCGAAGAATTTCACTTTGAGTGATGCAGATTTTCAGGATTTTAAAACATATATTAAAAAAGAAGGCTATAATTATGCTTCCAAGAGTGAGAAAGTTTTGGAGCGATTGGAAAAGAAAGCCGAAAAGGAAAATTACGATAATGCGATTAAGACGGATCTGGAAACCACTCGTCGCCTGATTGCTCAGGAAAAAGAGAAGGAACTAAACGCTCAGAAAGAAGTTGTTATCGATTTGCTGGAAAAGGAAATTGCTGCGATGTATTATTATGAAAAAGGTAAAATTGAAATTGGGTTGCGCAACGATGCGGAAATCCAGGAAGCTTTGAAAATTTTTGATGATAAGCCTCGTTATGAAGGTATTTTAAAAGGCAGTAAATAATTTCCCCAAAACACTATTTTTAATAAAATATATCATGAATACTAATTTTATAATAAAAAAATGCAAATGGATGCTGGTCATTGTTCTAGTGGCGGGTATTGGAATTGCAGCTGACAGAGAGGATAATAAGTATTTTGAGATTGCTAAAAACATAGAAATTTATACCAATCTTTATAAAGAGATCAACACCTACTACGTAGATGATATCGATCCGGAAGAATTAATGACGACCGGTATCCGGGCTATGCTTCGCTCCCTCGATCCCTACACCACTTATATCCCGGAAGAAAACATTGCAGATTTTAAATATATGACTACCGGAAAATATGGAGGGATAGGATCACTGGTTCGGAAAATTGGAGATTACGTCACTATCACGGAACCTTACGAAGGATTTCCGGCGCATACTTCTGGTTTGAAAGCCGGAGATCAAATCATGGAAGTGGATGGAAAATCTGTAAAAGGAAAAACCACGGATCAGGTTACTGAGGTCCTGAAAGGTGTTCCCGGTACTTCTGTCAATGTAAAGGTCAAACGCCCAGGCTCGTCCAAGCCTGTAAGTATTAAATTGGAGCGGGCAGAAATTCGCGTGCCTAATGTGCCTTTCCAAACGACTATTGAGGGAGATGTCGGTTATATCATTCTGACGACTTTTACCCAGGATGCCGGAAAAAATGTAAAAAATGCCTTGAAAGAATTAAAGAAAGATAAAAATATCAAAAGTGTGATTCTGGATTTGCGTGGAAATACGGGAGGATTATTGAAGGAAGCGATCAATGTTTCAAATATATTCATTCCGAGAGGAGAAAAAGTAGTGAGCACAAAGGGAAAAATCAAGGATTGGGACAAGACGTTCAAGACATTGAATAAAGCCTCTGATACGGATATTCCGCTGGTTGTTTTGATAAACAGAAGTTCGGCTTCGGCTTCGGAGATCGTTTCCGGTGTTGTGCAGGATTATGATCGGGGTGTTTTGATTGGTCAGACTTCCTTTGGAAAAGGATTGGTACAAAATACACGTGATGTGGGTTATAATTCTAAAATAAAAATGACGACTTCTAAGTATTATATCCCAAGTGGGCGATGTATCCAAGCCGTGAATTATAAAGAAGGAAAAGCAGAAGAAATTCCAGATTCTATCAAAACGGCTTTTAAAACTCAAAATGGTCGAACGGTTTATGACGGTCATGGAGTAGAACCAGATATTGCGATTGACAATGAACGATATGGAAAAATAATTGGTGGACTAACAAGAGCACATTTATTTTTTGATTTTGCCATTGATTATCGCCAAAAACACAATAGCATTCCACCCGCAGCTAAGTTTCAATTGACGGATAAGGATTTTGAAGATTTCCGACGGTTCATCAGTACGAAGGATTATTCCTATGATACAGAAACAGAAGCTGCTCTGAAAAGTATGCGCAAAAAAGCGGAGGAGGAAGGTTACCTCAGTACAATCGAAGGACAGCTTAAAGCGATGGAGGAAAAAGTGAAAAATGATAAGCGCAACGACTTAAACAAGTATAAATCTCAAATATTAAAAATTCTGGAAAGGGATATTATTGCACAATATTATTATCAAAAAGGTAAAATTGAAGTTGGGCTGAAAAATGATGCTGAAATCAAGGAAGCAGTAAAAATTCTAAAAAATCAGGCCAAATATAAGTCGATGCTAAAAAAATAATTATAAAGTTTTTAGTTTAAAAAAAGGCAGGCGCAAGTTTGCCTTTTTTTATTGGGAGAAAAAGTATTTTCGCAAAAGCAAAGAGTTTTTGTAAGAATTTTAAAAATTTTGTTCTAAAACAGAAGCAAAAAACTGTCACACTTATGGCGCTGATTTTAAATATTGAAACTGCAACTGAAATCTGTTCTGTCTGTATTGCCAAAGATGGAATTGTATTAAAAGAAAAAGAAACAAATATAAAAAATTCCCACTCTTCTGTTCTTACCTTGCAGATTGAAGCCTGTCTGAAAGAGGCCGGAAAATCCTATTCTGATTTGGATGCGGTGGCGGTGAGTATTGGTCCCGGCTCCTACTCCGGACTTCGAATTGGCCTGTCCGTGGCCAAGGGATTGTGTTATGCCCTTGAAATCCCTTTGATTTCGGTTTCTACTCTACAAGCATTGGCCTGGAAAACCCAAAAAGAAACCGAAAATCAAGCCGCAATATTTGCTCCTATGATTGATGCCCGGCGCATGGAAGTGTATACGGCTCTTTACAATGGCAGCAATGATATGATCACAAAGCCACATGCGTTAATCCTTGAAACAGATTCTTTTGAAGAATATTTTGAAAAAAAACAGGTTATCATTTTTTCCGGAAACGGCAGCTTTAAATATAAAGATATATTAAAATGTGACTATGCTTTTTTCTCTTCTCAAGTTTGCTCTTCTACAAATATGACTTTCCTTTCATATCAAGAATATTTAAATAAATCTTTCCTTTCGCTACCATATAGTGCACCTTTTTATTTAAAAAAACCAAACATCACCAAAAACAAAAAAAGATTAATATAAAAATAGTGAAATTTTCGGCATAAAATTTGGAAAATAATTATTTAATTAATTACCTTTGTTACATTGTATAAGTGCTGTTAATCATAGCGTTTATACTTTTTAAGTTTTCTTAATGCGTTTTTAATTCCAAATTTTTTTTATTATTAACTTTTTTAAAGCTTTAAAAATTATGGCTAAAAAAAATGAATCAGTGACGCTAAAAAAAGGCAAAAAAGACATCAAGTTGGATTATGCCGAATTGCGTCAGGCAGTCTTAACATTACGTGCTGTAAATCACAAATTACGTCAGTCTATCGTTGACTTATTGTCTAAAAATGACACCATGACTGTAACAGATATATATGTAAAATTGCGTTTAGAGCAGTCTGTTGCATCTCAACATTTGGCTATTCTCCGCAGAGCCGGAGTTGTGGACACTGAGAGAAAAGGTAAGTTTATCTACTACACCCTGAACGGCAAACGCCTGGATCAAATCATGGGATTAGTAGATGATTTGAATAAATAATTCCTTTATTTTTTCAATAAAACCACATCACAAAAAAGCATTACGAAAATACATATCTCTTGTTTTTTGTAATATCTTTTTTTATTATTGTATCGTAGATACATTTTTTTAATTATTTTTTATTTACCATTATTTAAAAATAAAAGGTTATATGAGAAAGGCGAAAATCAAAATTAACTCAAAAGAGCTTGAGAATGCATCTCAGGTATTACGTGCTTTGGCTCACCCACTTCGTTTGAAGATTTTAGAATTCATTGACAAGAATAAAACTATCAATGTAAATAAAATCTATAACACTTTGAAGTTGGAGCAGTCTATCACTTCTCAGCATCTTCGTATTTTAAGACTTGCCGGTTTAGTAAATACTAAAAGAGAAGGTAAGTTTATCCACTATTCTATTGACTACGGAAAAGTTGCTCAGGCTAACAAGTCTATCAAAAACTTCCTTGACAAATAGAAAGTGTAAAAAAGTTATTAAGAAAACTAAAAGGGCTTTATTTATAAAATAAAGCCCTTTTTTATTTATGTGAATTATTTTAATCTTCTCGCTTTGGTTCCTCTTCAGAATCTTCAATTCCTCCATCTAAGAATACATCTTTTACCTCCTCCTCTTGAGTATTTGCTGGTTCAACTTCCTGAATCTCCACCTCTTCTGCTTCGCTATTTCCTATAAATTCTCTAAAGAAACGCTGCTGAAAAAAGATAATCGTCAGCACCCCAACCGTAATGGCAGAATCGGCAATGTTAAACACCGGCCTAAAAAAGATAAACCGCTCTCCACCCCAGAAAGGAACCCAGTCTGGTAATAAATCATCGTACAAAGGGAAGTAAAACATATCGACAACTTTCCCATAAAAAATGGGCGCATACCCTCCTCCTTCCGGAAAAAGTGTCGCTGGGGTATGAATCCCACTAGCAGAAAAAATCATCCCGTAAAATACACTATCCACGATATTGCCAATAGCTCCGGCAAGTATAAGTGATAAACTAAAAATGAAGGCCAGTGGAACCCTCGGATTTTTGATAAGGCCCCGAATAATATAAATGAGAATACCGACGGCAAAAATGCGGAATAAACTCAGGATGAGTTTTCCGTAATTGCCGCCAAGCTCCAGGCCAAAGGCCATTCCTTTATTCTCAGTAAAATGCAGACGTGCCCATTCAAAGCCAAGAAGAAATTCTTCCTGACCCAATGTCATATTTGTTTTTATCCAAAATTTTAGAACCTGATCCATAAGAAGAATCAGCGCAACCAGGATAAAAACATAGGTGGTTCTTTTTTGCAAAAAGGTCTATTTTTTGCTCATCGACTCCTTCGCCTCTATGCTTAACGTTGCATGGGGGACAGCCTTTAAGCGTTCTTTATTAATTAATTTTCCGGTAATCCGACAGACGCCATACATCTTATTTTGGATGCGAATCAGTGCATTTTCCAAATGTTTGATATATTTCTCTTGTCTGCCCGCTAAGGTACTAATTCTTTCGGCTTCGGCGGTAGAGGTTCCGTCCTCTAATCCTTTAACTTTTGAATCTTCACTGTCTGCCATTCCTGACATTTGCTTTCTGTAAAAATCCAGTTCCGCCCGGGCAGCCTCTAATTTTTGTTCAATTAGTCCCTTGAACTCCTGTAATTCCTCGTCTGTATAACGAGTTTTCGTGCCATTTGCTTTGTCTGACATAAAAATGTTTTTTTAATTAATAAAAACATGGTGTCTTAGCGTGGGGGTTTCTTAGCAGGGGAATTTTAATTGTTATTTTAATAAAAAACAACAATTACTACATGGGGGAAATGTGTTGCAAAGATATAAATATTTAAAAATAAAAAACAGGCCAAATTTTATTTTTCCCAAATTCGCAATCTCTACCCTTCTCTCCTGACTACATTCATTTTAATATCAACGTCTGTCGCCAAAGAAACATTTTGACCTTCCGTTAAATTTTCCATTAATTGTAAATCTGTTGCTAATGTTTCATTGCAGATATAATTTCCAAATAACGACACAGCCGATTCAACTGCTTCGTGTTTTTCTATAGAAATGGCAATCCTGTCTGTTACATTAAAATTGCTTTCCTTTCGGATATTCTGGATGCGGTTTATCAATTCTCTCGCCGTGCCTTCTGCCAGTAATTGATCCGTCATTGTTACATCGAGGGCAACCGTTAACGGCCCGTCATTCGCTACCAACCAACCAGGAATATCTTCCGATGTGATTTCTACATCTTCCAGCCCAAGTCGTTCTACCGAACCATCCGGCAAATTCAAATCAAATCCTCCTGCCTTTTCCAGTTCAGCTATTTCATTTTGACCAAACTTACCCAGTGTTTGAGCTGCCAATTTCATGTTTGGCCCCAGGCGTCTTCCAAGGGTTCTGAAATTGGGTTTGATTTTCTTTTTTATAACGCCTTCCGTTTCAGTGATGTATTCCAATTCCTTGACATTCACCTCCGCCAATACCAAATCCTTCACCTTTTCTACCTGATTTTTAAATCCTTCATCCAATACTGGCAATAGGATTTTACCAAGTGGTTGACGCACCCGTATTTTTTCCTTCTTCCTTAAAGACAGCACAAGGGAAGATATCCGTTGGGCATAATCCATCTGTTGCTCCAGGTTTTTATTGATATAATTATCATTTACCTCTGGAAAATCCTCCAAATGAACCGATTCCTTAAAGCCGCTTCCTTTATCAGTTAAGTTTTTATATAAAAAATCTGCGTAAAATGGGGCTACGGATGCCATTAACTTGGTAACCGTCAGCAAGCACTCGTACAAGGTTTGATAAGCTGCTTTTTTATCCTTTGTAAATTCTCCTTTCCAAAACCGGCGGCGACTCAAGCGAACATACCAGTTACTCAATTGATCGTTTACAAAATTTTGGATCTTCCGGGTGGCCGGAGTCGCATCGTAATCCGCAAAATGACCTTCTGTTTCTTTTACTAAAGTATTTAATAAAGAAATGACCCAGCGATCCAATTCAGAACGCTCTTCCAGCGGAATGTTTTCTTCGCCATATTGGTATCCATCTATATTGGCATACAAGGCAAAGAAGGAATAGGTATTGTGCAATGTTCCAAAAAACTTACGGCGCACCTCATCCAGCCCTGCTAAGTCAAATTTCAAATTATCCCAGGGCGGCGAATTGCTGATCATATACCAGCGTGTCGCATCTGCCCCGTACTTATCTAAAGTCGCAAATGGATCAACACCATTTCCCAGTCGCTTAGACATCTTTTTTCCATCCTTATCCAATACCAACCCATTGGATACCACATTTTTAAAGGCGACACTATCATGAACCATTGTAGCGATAGCATGTAAGGTATAAAACCAACCCCGCGTCTGATCGACTCCTTCTGCGATAAAATCCGCAGGGAAGTTACGCTTGAATTTTTCCTCATTTTCAAATGGATAATGCCATTGTGCATAAGGCATAGAACCCGAATCAAACCAAACATCTATCAGGTCCAACTCCCGGCGCATCTCTTTGCCGGAAGGCGAAACCAAAACGACATCATCAATATATGGTCGGTGCAAGTCATCCGGAACAGATTGATTTAAGCCGAGGGCAGCATTAGCTTTTTCTACTTCCTGCTGCAACTGTTCTATAGAACCGATACACACTTCTTCTGTTCCATCCTCATTTCTCCATATCGGGAGCGGGATGCCCCAGAAGCGAGAGCGGGACAAGTTCCAGTCCTGAAGATTTTCTAACCATTTCCCAAAACGCCCTTCTCCGGTAGATGCCGGTTTCCAGTTAATCGTTTTATTCAATTCATACATGCGCTCCTTACAAGCTGTCGCCCGGATAAACCAGCTATCCAACGGGTAGTACAACACGGGTTTGTCCGTCCGCCAACAGTGCGGGTAAGTGTGCGCATATTTTTCGACTTTAAATGCCTTGTTTTCCTCCTTGAGTTTTATCGCTAATTCGACATCCACACTTTTTTCGGGTGGATTTTTATAATATTCATTTTTAACGTATTTCCCGGCAAAGTCTCCCATCTCCGGGCGGAATTTCCCTTGCTTATCCACTAGCGGAACCGGATTGTCATCTTTATCCAAAACCAACATTGCCGGAACACCGGCCTTCTTAGCGACCATTGCATCATCTGCCCCAAAGGTCGGAGCCGTGTGTACGATTCCCGTCCCATCTTCCGTCGTTACAAAATCTCCGGGGATGACTCGGAAGGCCTGATCTGCATTTTCATAGGGCAGCGCGAAAGGCATAAGTTGTTCGTACTTTATGCCAACAAGTTCACTTCCCTTCATTTCTTTCAGGATGAAATATGGTATTTTTTTATCTCCGGGTTGATAATTATTTAAATCGTTTTGGTTTTCAGCAGCTTCGTATTTGCCGGAAAATTGCTTGCCGACCAAACCTTTAGCAAGGATTACCTGGATCGGTTTATGGGTATATTGATTGAAGGATTGCACTAGGGCATAATCAATTTTTGGTCCTACGGTGAGTGCCGTATTGGATGGCAATGTCCAGGGCGTAGTTGTCCATGCGAGGAAGTGAACTTCACCTTCTTCTGCGCCCTTAAAGTAAGCTGCTGACTGTTCATTTTTCAGCATTTTAAACTGAGCAACGATCGTTGTATCCTTGACATCTTTATACGTACCGGGCTGATTCAACTCGTGGGAGCTAAGACCGGTTCCTGCTGCCGGAGAGTACGGCTGAATGGTATATCCTTTATACAATAAATTTTTATCGTATAATTTTTTTAATAAATTCCAGACAGATTCTATATAATTATTTTCAAAAGTAATATATGGATTTTCTAAGTCAACCCAGTAACCCATTTGCTGGGTGATGTTATCCCAGAGGTCTTTATAACGCAATACGGTTTCTCTGCAGGCTTTGTTATAATCATCAACTGATATTTTTTTACCTATATCTTCTTTTGTGATACCGAGTTCTTTTTCCACACTCAATTCTATGGGAAGGCCGTGAGTATCCCAACCTCCTTTCCGTTCCACCCGCTTGCCTTTGAGGGTTTGGAAGCGGCAGAACACGTCTTTGATCGTTCGGGCCATGACGTGGTGGATTCCCGGCTTGCCATTGGCAGAGGGCGGGCCTTCGTAGAATACGAAAGAGTTATCCAGAGAACGCTGGTTCACACTTTTATCGAATATTTTTTGGGTTTCCCAGAATTGAAGGATTTCCTTGTCTATTTCGGGAAGATTGAGGGTTTTGTATTCCTTAAAATTGGCCATTCTACAAACGAGTTGAAGGGTTTGAAAAAAGTTGTGCAAAAATAACAAAAGCTCTGGCAAAATTGAATCTGCCAGAGCTTTTGAAATAACATTACCGAAGTGTTATTCACAGATTCATAAATCCGGAATGGCGATAATGCTAATAATTATGTTATTAAAATGTTTCATCGTTGAGTTGTCAAGTTATTCTAATTAGAATTAAAAGTCAACAATGCGCACAACTTTTTCGTTCCTTATGCTCGGATAGATACCGGAACAGCACCCTGATAGAACATTTCGGAGAAAGTCTGGATAACCGCTTTTCCTTTTTTGTTCCATAAAAATTTGCGGCGGAAGAGCTTTTTAGCTCCTTTGGATAACAGATTCAATACCATTGGATCGGCATAAATCATATTTAAAAATTCTGCAAATTGAGTAGAACTTCTGTAATATTCTGTGTAGGGAATTTTAAACCCACAACTGTGATCAACTAATTCCTCAGCCTTCTCATTGGCAAAACACAATACAGGAACGCCAAAGGATAAAGCCTCGGCCACGGCAATATTTGCTCCTTCATGAGCCGGGAAAAGGAAAACATCTACTTTTGAAAGTAAACCTTTGATATCGACCTGCTCAAACAAGCGAAAATCTACTTTATCCACTATTTTTAATTTTTCTGCTAATTCTTGTGTCTGTTGCTTCATTTGTATATCTCCTACTACCCACAGACGAATTTCTTCATCAACATCTTTTTCCTGCTGCTTGAGGAAGCTGTAAAAGGCATTGATTGAAATGGACAGAGAATTAGGGAGGGAGGGTTGACCAATAGTTAGTACTTTGAAACCACTCATGCTTTTCGATTTTTCGAGTTTAACAAAAAAAGGGCATAACAAATAAAAATTTGTTATAAACAATTAATTAATGAATAATTGGGAGGTGTTTAAGATCGAATAATGATCTCGAAATAATTAAAAGGGTGAGAATGTTAGTTTTTATAAGAAAAAACTGTTCCAAAAAACGAAAACCCTGCTCTTTTTATATTTTAAAAGAGCAGGGCAGTTATCTTTTCCACTTATTTTATTAGGAAAAATTGCTCCACATAGAAAGAAAAATATCCCAAAGTCATTGATAACCAGACTTTTCGGCTCAAAACCAAGCCAAAACTACTATTCATCATTTATTCTAAAAGATTTTTGTGACATCAAAAAAACTCGTTTTTGATTATTCCTAAAATGACACAAAAAGGCTTTTTATCAGGCTTGCGCTTTCGGCGTATTGAAGTTCATCGGGAAAGGCGGAACTTCCGGCTCGTCAATTTGACCGAATTGTCCTTCAAATTTTTTGATATTATCCGCCAATGCCCGCATTAATCGCTTGGCGTGTTGTGGCGTAAGCACGACGCGGGATTTGACCTTGGCCTTAGGTACATTGGGCATCATTCTAATAAAATCCACCACAAACTCCGATTGGGAATGAGAAATAATGGCAAGGTTAGAATATACCCCTTCTGCAATTTCTTCCGGCAGTTCAATATTGAGTTGTTTGCTATCTTCTTTCTTTTGAGACATAATTTATTTTTTTAAAATCTTTTTGTAAATAATACTCCGGTAAAAAGTAGTGCTGGTGGCAAGTCAAGTCGTGACTGCAAGTCGCGACTTGACTATGATATGTATTGAGGTCGCGGCTGGCCGCCACGACCTCAATAATTTTATTCCAACTTTCAGCTTCAACCAAAGTTGTTTAAAAATAAACCATATTGCCCGGAACTTGCGAATATGGGCAATATTGCCATTTAATTTTACCGGACTATTGTGTAAAAGTAATACACCAAAACTTACCCACCAATTTTTTTCAAGGGAACAAGAAAGGAACAGATCCCGTTATTTACTTATCTTTGGGTTTCTACAAACTCATTTCATTTTAATTTCCTTTAAATAAATGGATAGTAAAAGACAACTTCAGGTCGCCAGCGTCATCAAACGCGAATTTAGTATGGTCTTACAAAACGAGGGGCCAAATATATATGGCGTCAAGCCATTGATAACCGTTACCAATGTCAAAATCTCTCCGGATTTTGGGATTGCCAGGATTTATTTGAGTGTTTTTAATACAGAAGATAAGCAAAGTGTTATCCTTATGCTGGAAACAGAGTTAAAAAGATTGAGGCAATCTTTAGGTGCACGGATTCGGAAAAAGGTTCGTAAAATTCCTTATTTAGAATTATACCTCGATGATACGCTGGATGAAATGTATCGGCTGAATGCTTTGTTTGATAAACTCCACGAAGACAATCAAATGGGAGAGAATCAATCGGAAGAAAAACCCGAAGAAGAAAACTAGCCCTGAATGTATTTACCCTTTAAAATTGCAAGGCGGTATTTTTTCTCTACCAAATCGAGTACGGCCATCAACTATATTTCCGGCATTGCGGTGTTGGGAATTACCATCAGTACGGCTGCGCTCATTCTGGTCCTTTCGGTTTTTAACGGGTTTGAAGATCTCATCACCAGCCTTTATAATTCCTTCAATCCAGATGTGAAAATTGCCCCGGCTTCTGGTAAGGTATTCCGTCCGGATGATGCAAAAATAACCCAGCTACGCGCATTGGATGAGGTAGAAGAAGTTTCTGAAACACTAGAAGAAATTGCTTTTTTTGAGTATAATAAAAGTCAGGATTTTGGAATTGTCAAAGGGGTGGATAATCATTTTCACAAAGTTAATTCCATTGATTCGACTATCATTCGGGGTTCTTATTTTCTAAAAGATTCTACCCGAAATTATGCCGTCCTGGGTCTTGGGATGGAATACAAACTCTCTGTCAATATCGATGATGTTTTTAAAACGCTCAATATTTATATGCCCAAGCGCAAGCAACGCCCGGGCGCATTTGGTCAGCCTTTCAAAAAACGGTTTGTCGCTCCCGCCGGGGTGTTTGCTATCCAACAGGAATTTGACGGGCAATACGTTTTAGTGGATTTAGAATTTGCTCAGGAGCTGCTGGGTTATCGGGACGAGGTCAGCTTTTTAGAATTAAAATTAAAACCCGGAACCAACCCGGAGGATGCCGTTTCTAAAATACAGGACATTGTTGGTGCTGATTTTGAAGTCAAAAATCGTTACCAGCAAGATGAGGCGTTTTATAAATTGATGAATATGGAAAAGTGGATGGGTTACGCTATCCTGAGTTTTATGCTGTTCCTCGTCGCCTTCAATATGTTTGGTGCACTTTGGATGCTGGTGATTGAAAAAAAGAAAGATATTAAAATTTTAAAATCCATGGGAGCGACCCCGGAGGTGATCCGGAATATTTTTTTGAGCGAAGGGGCGATGTTGACCCTCACGGGAGCAATTGTTGGTTTTATTCTTGCTATTATTATATTTTTATTACAAAAATATTTTGGAATTATTCAGTTGCAGGGAGATGGTTCTTATGTGGTCGATGCTTATCCTGTGAGTCTTCGATTGTGGGATTTTATTAAAATATTTTTTACCGTGATGATCATTGGATTACTATTTTCTCTTTTACCTGCTTATCGGGCAAGCAGAATTAATGCGGTGGTGAGAGAGGAGTAATTAATCTGGTCTTTATATATTTTAATAAAATAAAACGCTCCCTCCATTTTCAAAAATATTTCTTTCCCTTAACTTTGTGGAATCCCAATCTTTTTTGCGTCTATATTTCAGAGAAAGTATTTTTTTAACCATTTCTAAAATGTGTAACTTTATACCTTATGAATTTGGAAATAGCGCAGCAGGCTCTCAAGCAATATTTTGGTTATGATTCTTTTCGCCCCATGCAGGCGGAAATCATTCAGTCCGTTTTTAATAAAAAAGACGCTCTCGTCCTCATGCCTACCGGAGGAGGGAAATCCATCTGTTTCCAAATCCCGGCGATAACGATGAAAGGGGTGTGTATTGTCTTGTCTCCACTGATCGCTCTGATGAAGGATCAGGTAGAAGGTCTTCGTGCGAATGGAATCGATGCAGCTTTTTTAAACAGCAGCTTGTCCTCTTCCGAACAAAGACGCGTGGAGGACGACCTGCTGGGTGGACGCATAAAACTACTCTACGTCTCTCCAGAAAAAATTGTGTCCGGTGGGTTTCTTCCACTCATGCGCAGTATTGATATAAATTTATTTGCTATAGATGAAGCGCATTGCATCTCTTCCTGGGGGCACGACTTCCGCCCGGAATACACCCGCCTTGGTTTTCTAAAAAAACAATTTCCCGATGTACCGCTCCTGGCCTTAACCGCTACGGCGGATAAAGTAACCCGCCGGGACATTTGTAAACAACTTGCAATTTCTGATGCTGGTGTTTTTATTGATTCCTTCAATCGGGCCAACCTGAGTCTCACTGTTCTACCTGCTCAAAAACGCATCGAGCATATTGTCCGTTTTATAAAAGATCGCCCCAATCAATCGGGGATTATCTATTGTTTGAGCAGAAAAAATACGGAAAAAATCGCCCAGCGACTCAAGGCGAATAATATCAAAGCCGAAGCCTACCACGCCGGAATGGGCAGCAACCAGCGGAGCAAAATCCAGGAGGCATTCATCACGGATGCCCTGCCGATTGTCGTAGCGACTATTGCCTTCGGAATGGGGATTGATAAGTCTAATGTGCGCTGGGTGATGCACTATAATTTACCTAAAAATATCGAAAGTTATTATCAGGAAATTGGCCGTGCCGGACGGGACGGTGTTCCTAGCGATACCATTTTATTTTATAGTTATGCCGATGTAATGATGATGCGGGACATGCTCAACCAAGGCGATAATGCCGAGGTAAAACTTGCCAAACTGGAACGCATTAAACAGTATGCAGAGGCACTGATTTGTCGTCGTAAAATTTTGCTGAGTTACTTCGGGGAAACATTGGAAAAAGATTGCGGCAACTGCGATGTTTGTAAAAACCCGCCCCAGCATTTTGATGGAACAGTACTGGCGCAAAAAGCTCTTTCTGCTTTGGTTCGCCTAAAAGAAGGCGTGGGGATTACGATGTTGATTGACGTGTTACGGGGTTCCGGGCGGGCAGAGGTTTTGCGGCGGGGTTTTGATAAAATTAAAACGTATGGAGCCGGGGCCGCTCATAGTGCTGCCGACTGGCAGCAGTTCATCATTCAGATGTTGAATACGGGTCTGATGGATATTGCTTATGATGAAAACAATGTTTTAAAAATAACGGAGGAAGGGAAAATTATTTTATTTGGAAATAAAAAACTACAACTCGTAAAGATGTCTTCCGTACGGGAACGACTGGCAGAACGAAAGAAAAAACCCAAGACCAAGCGGCAGAAACTGGGTGATGAATTGTTTGAAACACTTCGGGATTTACGGCTTAAAATTGCCAGAAGTAAGGACATGCCGGCCTACCTTGTTTTGACGGATGCCACCCTGACAGAAATGGCCCAGAAAAAACCCGTCACGCCGGAGGAAATGAGGGATATTTCCGGTATTGGAGAAAAGAAAATGGAGTTGTATGGACAGATTTTCATGGATGTTATTATTGATTTTTTAAGTAAGAAATCCAACCTGGCAAAAGGAAGCACCCAAAAAATAACGTATAATTATTTTAAACAGGGATTGACGGTAGATGAAATTGCGGCAGCGAGAGAACTCAAATCTTCTACCATTTATTCCCACCTTGCCGTCTTGTACGAACAAGGCGAAGCTATAGACTTAACTCAATTTGTTAGTAAAACGGAAGGCAAACAAATCCTGGAAGCTATTAAACAACAAGAAGAAGACCCCATAAAACTTTCTACTATTTTTGAGCATTTTAATGAAGCTATTCCCTACCATAAAATCCGCTTGATGGTGTCTTATTACAAGCGACATTTTGGAGGGAAGAATTGATTTTTATATAAATTCTTGTCATCTCGAACGAAGTGAGAGATCTTCTCTGTGAAATAGAAATTGATCCCTGTACTATCAACTACATTTCTTGCAGAGAACAGTTGTTCTTCGTTTCATGAAGAAGAATTCTCGGCAAGCCCCTGACGCAAGGTCAGCACAGGCTCGAAATGACAAATTTTTTATATAAAATATAAAAATTTAATATCACTGCTTTTCATAAGAAACAGTTTTTAAGAAAGAAAAAAAATGAAGCGACTCTATCCCCTCTTTTTATTTATGTTGGTAGCCACGGCTTTTACCAATTCGGATAATCCATTGCTCAATTATCCCAAAAATTATTTTCGAGCTCCCGTGAGTCACACCATGTTGCTCTCCGGCACCTTCGGCGAGCTGCGTCCCAATCACTTCCACGCTGGCATCGATGTCAAACCATCCACCCCTGGAAAAACCGGTCAGTCTCTCTACGCCGTAGCGGATGGGCATGTAGAACGCATTAAAGTTTCTTCTGTCGGATATGGTAATACTTTGTATATTTCCCATCCGAATGGGTATACTTCCGTTTATGCACACCTCGGACGGTTTTCTAAAAAATTGAGAGAATATATAAAACAGAAACAATATGAAAAAAAATCATTTGAAATAGAGGTTTATCCCAATCCGCAGGAGTTTACTTTCAAAAAGGGGGAAGTCATTGGGACGCTTGGATTGAGTGGTCGCTCTTTTGGTGCGCACTTACATTTTGAAATTCGCGATACGAAAACCGAGAAACCGATCAACCCTTTGCTCTTTGGTTTTAAGGTAAAAGACAATATCGCACCCAAGCTCCACGAGCTGAAAGTATATTCCCTAAACGACAAACACGAAACTTTAGATAGCAAAATTATTAAATTTAAAAAAACAAAATATGGTTATCGCTTGTCAGATACGCTTTACGTCGGAGCCTGGCGTTGTGGCCTCGCCCTGAAAGCCTACGATCACATGAATGGCGTTGGCAACTGGAACGGCGTTTATTCTATGGAAATGTTTGTGGATGATTCCCTGGCCTTTGATTTTAAAATGGAAACTTTTTCCTTTGACGAAACGCGTTACATCAATGCACACATGGATTTTAGGGATCGGTTATTAAAGAAAGCCTACTTCAATCGCTGCTTCCGATTGCCCGGAAATAATCTTTCTATTTATAATAAAAAATTAAATGATGGAATCATCACCTTGTCAAAATACAAGGCGCAGAAAGTAGAATTCATTGTAAAAGATGTCGCAGGAAATAAATCCAATTTAAAATTTTATATAAAAAGAAAAGATGTTCCAGAGCCAAAGCCTTTTGTTCACAATTATCTTCTGCCTTACGCAGAGGAAAGTTACATATCCTTAAAAGATGCTTATTTTCATTTTCCGAAGAACTCATTCTATGAAAACTTATATTTGAATTTAAACATTGGAGAAGAAAAATCGGCGGATGTCTATTCCAAAGTTTTTCAGTTGGGCGATTACACGGTTCCTGTTCATACCTATTTTGATGTGGCTTTGCAGCCCGTTGGATTGCCGGAGGAATTGCGGGATCGGGCTTTTGTGGCCTACTGCGAAGGAGATAAGGTGTACACCGTTGGCGGAAAATGGGAGGGCGATTTACTCAAGGCACAAACCCGTGTGCTTGGAAATTATTGCATCATGGTGGATCAAACGCCGCCAAAAATTACGCCGGTCAGTTTCCGGGCGGATATGCGCGGGCGTAGCAAAATGTCCTGGAAGGTGAAGGACAATATCAAAACGACCAAGCCGCTCACTGATTTTAAATCCTACAAATTGGAAATAGACGGCGAATGGGTGTTGCTCAAATTTGACCAAAAAAATAATTTAATGTATCATATATTTGATGACACTATAAAACCAGGCAAGCACGAGCTAAAACTATCCGTGGAAGATCAGGCCGGCAATGTGGGGGAATATGTCAGGAGTTTTACTCGGTAGAGGGAGGCTGATTTTGAACCATGATTTATGGGATTAAAAGATTTTTATGATTACTACGAATCAAAGATTCCTATATGTTTTTTTTCTGGTCATCCTTTAATCAAATAAATCATGGTTCTGACACGATTGGAATACTACGAAGTTGCCTTCATCCAATGCTCCCCAATCACTTCCCTAAAAATCCTTGTCACTCCGGCCTTGCCCCAATCCGTTTTCTCCTCACCATTCCATACCGTTTTAAAGAATATAATTTTTTGAAATTTTGGTGGCAGGTATTTTCGCCAGTTCGTTCCGCCCGTCGCCTGGATGGCATCTTTTTCGGACATGACGAGGTAACGCGAAGCCGCCGCCAGGTGTCCCATCCGCCAGAAGATATTAAAATGTGTATCGTAGTCCCGCATCAGGGCAATGAGCTTCTCGTCCTTTTGCATTTCCTTCGGCAGCCACTCATAGCGATAAGCCAGATTTCGATTTCTGTATTTTTTTAATAACAACTTTAGCGATACGTCATACTTTTCTTCAAACTGCTGCAAGGTGATGGTTTTGGATTTTGTTTGTAAATCAATGCCGCCACCTTTCCAATACACATGTTCATACAACTGCTCAAAAGGATCATCCAAATCCCCTTTCCAGTCCGGGTGAATGAGGTGACTCAGGCGCGTACTCATGATCTCGATATGCCGAAACTGCACCGATTGGAATCCGCTGGCCGGGAGCAGGGCCATTCGGAATTTCCGAAATTCCTCCATGTCCATGCCGTTCACCATAATGTCAAAACTACTCGCCAGATGTTTTAAATAATTATTGCATCTGGATATGCGCTTGTACCAGTTTTCCAGCTTGCGATATTCGGATTCCTCTTCGTTTTCTTTGGTCTCCGTGAGCAATTCGATTTCCTGTTTTATCAATTTAAAATACAACTCCGTTATCTGGTGATAAACAATAAAAATCACTTCATCTTTAAAATTCGTTCTGGGTGTTTGCAGCCCCAGCAAGCTATCCAGATGAACATAATTCCAATAATTCAACCCATTGGAATGCAGCAGTCCTTCCATATACGCCAGAAAATCCTGTCCCAGTCCGGCATACTTTTGTTGTAGTTTTTCGACTTGCCCGATAATTTCATCCATGTCATGCGGACCTAGTTTCTTGTCATTCATTTTTATATTAGAATTTTATACTATTGATAAATTGGTTTTTTCAAAGAAGAATAGGCTGCCCCTCCGGGGCGCAGCGCTGTTGCTTGATTGACGCTATAAATAGTTTGCCCCTCTGGGGCAAAGCACTAAATTTATCAATTTTTAAAATAGAAATAAGAAGAATCACCAAAAACGAGGCAAAAATTTTAACCTTCCGGGCTTAGAATTGTTTTAAATAACAAGAATACACAAGGAAGTCCCTCCGAAATTGTAAATTCTTCCTTTTGTGCTATAAATTTACAGCCCACAAAACAGCAATTATTATGAGTTGGTTCACTAACTTTCTCCTCTCCTCCATCGGTCAAAAGCTCATTATGAGTCTGACGGGGTTATTTCTCATTGTTTTTTTGGCTGTCCACCTTACCGGAAACCTCCAATTATTATACAATGACAATGGCGAAGCATTTAATACCTATGCCTATTTTATGACTTCCAATCTTTTTATAAAAATTACATCTATTGGGTTATATACTGGGATATTACTCCATGCTATTCAGGGAATTTTGATTTGGCGTAGAAACGTAGCAGCCAGAGGAACGGGTTATAAAGTCAAAAAAGCCAGCGATGCCTCTTTCTCTTCCAGAAACATGGGTTGGTTAGGCGTCATTATCGCTATTTTCCTTGCTTTACATTTATATCAATTCTGGGCCAAGATGCACTTTGGCACGATGGAAATGATCAATTATCACGGCTATGATTATGCCGTAAAAGATTTGTACTCCGTAGTTGATCATATCTATTCCAATCCGGTTTATGTTATAATATATGTAATAAGCATGATAGTTGTTGGTTTACACCTGTGGCACGGATTCCAGTCGGCTTTCCAGTCGCTTGGATTAAATCATAAAAAATATACTCCTTTGATAAAGGGATTGGGGATGATTTATACGATAGTCGTTACCCTGGGGTTTGCGATTATACCTATTTATATGTATCTCAATTAAAATTTTATTAAAAATACTATATATTCCATTATATGAAACTCGATGCTAAAATACCAAAAGGACCATTAGCCGAAAAATGGGAAAATTACCGTGGAACGATGAACCTCGTTGCTCCTAATAATAAAAGGCGAATTGATATCATCGTCGTCGGAACGGGTTTGGCCGGAGCTTCTGCTGCGGCTACTCTCGGAGAACTGGGCTACAATGTAAAAGTATTTTGCTTTCACGATAGTCCGAGGCGAGCGCATAGTGTAGCGGCTCAGGGTGGAATCAATGCGGCCAAAAATTATCAAAATGATGGGGATAGTGTCTATCGCCTGTTCTACGATACGGTGAAAGGAGGCGATTACCGCTCCCGCGAAGCCAACGTGCATCGTCTGGCCGAGGTCAGCCGAAACATCATCGACCAATGCGTGGCCCAGGGTGTTCCCTTTGCAAGAGAATATGGCGGACTGTTGGCCAACCGCTCTTTTGGTGGTGTTCAGGTGTCCAGAACATTTTATGCGCGAGGACAAACCGGACAGCAATTATTGCTGGGTGCTTACAGTGCACTTTCCCGTCAAATTGCAACTGGAGGCGTTGAAATGTACAACCGCCACGAAATGCTGGATTTGGTTAAAGTGGATGGAAAAGCAAGAGGGATCATCGCCCGAAATTTATTGACCGGAAAGCTGGAACGCTTTGCTGCGCACTGCGTCGTTCTCGCTACTGGCGGGTACGGCAACGTATTCTACCTTTCTACCAATGCAATGGGTTCTAATGTAACGGCAGCATGGAGAGCTTACCGTCGAGGAGCTTTCTTTGCGAATCCCTGTTATACTCAAATCCACCCGACCTGCATCCCGGTTTCCGGGCATTATCAATCCAAGCTGACCCTGATGTCAGAGTCTCTCAGGAATGATGGTCGTGTTTGGGTTCCAAAGAAAAAAGAAGATTGTAAAAAAGATCCCTTGAGCATTGCTGAGGAGGATCGGGATTATTATTTAGAACGCATTTACCCGGCCTTTGGAAACTTAGTGCCGAGAGATGTGGCTTCCCGCGCTGCCAAAAATGTCTGTGATGAAGGTCGTGGTGTTGGCGCAACTGGTCTGGCCGTTTATCTGGATTTTGCTTCGGCGATTGAGCGGTACGGAAAAGCTGCGGCTCATGCAGAAGGTATTCACAATCCATCTGCTGAAAAAATCAAGGAGCTGGGACGAGCAGAAGTCAAAGCAAAATATGGGAATTTATTCCACATGTATAATAAAATTACGGATGAAGATCCCTATCGCACGCCGATGAAAATTTACCCGGCAGTTCACTATACAATGGGTGGACTTTGGGTGGATTATAATTTGGAAACAACTGTTCCGGGTTGCTTTGCACTCGGAGAAGCGAACTTCTCCGATCACGGAGCGAATCGCCTGGGTGCTTCTGCTTTGATGCAGGGACTAGCGGATGGCTACTTTGTTATTCCATACACTATCGGACAATTTTTAAGTAAGGAAATCCGAACGCCAAAAATCCAAAATGACTCGAAAGAGTTTATGGATGCGGAGCAGGATGTAAAAAGTCGCATTGATAAATTACTGAATATCGGCGGAAATCAATCTGTTGAGAGTTTCCACCGTCGTCTGGGTAAAATCATGTGGGATTACTGCGGGATGTCCCGCAATGCGAAGGGATTGGAAGAAGCTCGAAAAATGGTGCAGGATTTGCGCAAAGAATTTTATAGTGACGTGTTTGTTCCGGGTTCAAATGATGAATTCAATCCGGAACTGGAAAAGGCATTGCGCGTAGCGGACTTTTTAGAACTGGGAGAATTGATGATCGTAGATGCACACGACCGAAATGAAAGTTGTGGCGGTCACTTCCGGGAAGAATACAAATCCCCAGAAGGAGAAGCAGAAAGAAATGATGCGGATTATACTTATGTAGCCGCCTGGGAATTTAAAGGCATGGATGCTGACCCAGCCCTGAATAAAGAAAATCTGGAATTTAATGATATAGAGTTGAAGACCAGAAGTTATAAGTAGCATATTTATTTATAACGCAGGCTAAAGTCTGCAATACAATTTATTATTTCAAATAAGAAATAACTTACACCATGAAATTGACATTAAAAATCTGGCGACAAACCAATGCTAACGATAAAGGATCTTTTGAAACCTATAATCTGGATAACATTTCTACAGATATGTCTTTTTTAGAAATGTTGGACGTGCTGAATGAACAACTCGTCACTGAAAAGAAATTCCCTGTTTCCTTTGAGCATGACTGCCGCGAGGGTATCTGCGGAGCTTGCAGCATGGTCATCAATGGCCAGCCACACGGCCCGATGAAAGGGACGACGACCTGCCAGTTGCACATGCGGTCCTTCAATGATGGCGATACGATTGTGATTGAGCCTTTCCGCTCCCGTGCTTTTCCGGTCATCCGGGACTTGGTCGTGGATCGCTCTGCTTTTGATCGCATCATCCAGGCAGGTGGATATATTTCTGTCAATACCGGTCAGGCTCAGGATGGAAATGCCATACCCATTGAGAAGGATACCGCTTTAGCAGCATTCGACTCGGCGACTTGCATTGGTTGTGGAGCTTGTGTAGCAGCTTGCCCGAATGCCTCCGCAATGCTGTTCACTTCAGCTAAAGTTTCTCACCTCGCTAAATTGCCACAAGGGGAAGTGGAATCTACTAAGCGCGTACTCGGCATGGTGAACCAAATGGATCAGGAAGGTTTTGGAAAATGCTCCAACACCGGAGCTTGTGAGGCGGAATGTCCCAAGGAAATTTCTATCGAAAATATCGCTTTGATGAACCGGGAGTACTTAAAGGCTTCTATTTCTTCAGATAAAATGGGGTAAGGCATTTACTTTTTGTCTAAAACACCTTATTTTTAAAGTTACTATCTTTTTCTAATGAAAGCCTCTTGTTCAGTTTTTGGACGAGGGGCTTTTTTTCTTGTAAGGTTTGTTTTGAAATAATCCCTATTTTCGCAAAACTAAAATCAGATTCCCTTTCGTTCAATTCCTGAAAATTCTAATTACAATATGAAAAATTGCTTTCTTCTCCTTTTTTGCCTGACTACTATTTTTGCATTTGGACAAAAAAATAAAAAAATCCCGCTCTCCGAATTAGATCAAATCCGAGGATTATATTTTCAGAGAAATACGATTCCACCGTTTACCGGCAAGGCGATTTCCAAGTATCGCAATGGTCAAAAGCAACGGGAGATTTCTTTTAAAGATGGAAAAATGCACGGCAAAGCCTTCGAGTGGGATCAGTTTGGAGAGAAAATTTTTCAGGCAGAATACGAGAATGGTATGCAGGTCGGAACGGAATACCAATGGTACAACAATGGCAATGTCAAGGTGGAAGTTTCTTACGTGGACGGGACACTGGAAGGCATGGCCAAGGAATTTTATACCGATGGAAAAAAACAATCGGAAGGACTTTTTACCAATGGAATGGAGGAAGGTTCCCACAAGTGGTGGCATAAAAATGGCAATCTGGAACAGGAAATTCCCTTCGTGAATGGCAAGGCGGAAGGCACGATCAAAAAATACCACGAAAATGGAAAACTGAAATTTGAGGGAGAATACTTAGCCGGGCAAAAAAACGGTATTTCAAGGGAATGGTTTGATAATGGGAAGAAAGAATCAGAGGGAAAATTTGTAGCAGATAAAGAAGATGGAGAAGCAAGTTTTTGGGATAGAACGGGACGGCTGATAGAACAACGCATTTATGAAAACGGATCATTGATTCAAAAGAAAAATTATCGAAGTGCGAGTGTCAATGTGCGGGGCGGTTACCGACAGGTGTTTAATGAAAGCGGGGCGAATTTCTCCGTTAAAATAGCCGGAAAGGACATTAAACACATCAATAAATTTACCTATCTCTCCGATAATCGGGTGGTGCAATTACTGGTAACACCTTTAAAAGATTTTTATACAAAAAATGATAATTCTACCAGAACAATTTTAGAACAGCACTTAGAACATGAAAAGAAAGTCATTGAAGAAAAGAAACGAATTGAAATAAAAAATATTCAAAAAAAATACGAAAAAACATCAAGTGGTCAGGAATTCCTCTACTGGACATTTGACTCTCCTTTTAAAAATATGAAAACCGCCACCGGTCGAACTTTACAGGAAGAACACTACGTTTCGATGGTTTGCAATGACTATGTTTTGTTGGTTTATGCTCCATTGAGCAACTCAGACTCCAAAACGGCCTTGCAGCAATACCTGAAAAAAACGATGGATTCCGTCCGCATTGAAAAGGAAGCGATTGATATCAATGCGCTGGCTCGTAGGGCGAATCGGGAATAG
>JAHDCK010000293.1 GCA_020629915.1 Saprospiraceae bacterium | reverse complement strand
AACCTCTTGGGAATATTAAAAAAACAAAGCTTATTTAGAGAGTGAAAAAAAACGCATTTCCAAAGTAAGTGAGATGATGTTGACCAGCATTGCCAATGCAAAGGAATATCTAAAAAACAATTTGAAAAAATGAAAAATTTAATATACATTTTACTAATAACTTTAATAGTTTCCTGCCAGGAAAAGGTGCCGGATATTCTGCCCATTCTTGGGGAACGTTCCATTTCTGAAACAGATACTATTTATCACACTATTCCTGACTTCAAGTTTGTCAATCAGGATAGTCAGTATATTACCCCAAAAACATTTGAAGATAAAATATACATTTCAGATTTCTTTTTCACCTCCTGCCCGACGATATGTCCTATCATGAAAAAAGAGATGCTTCGGGTGTATGAGAAATATAAAAATCAAGAAGATTTTTTAATGATTTCTCATTCTATCGACTGGAGAAATGACTCTGTACCCGTTTTAAAAAAATACAGTTCTAAACTTGGCGTGGATAATTCCAAGTGGCATTTTGTGACCGGCCCAAAAGATCATATATATGATATGGCATTTAAATATTTGGTGGCAGCTGCGGAAGATGAAGACTCTCCTGGCGGATATACTCATAGCGGAAACATTATGCTGGTTGATAAGGAAAAAAGACTTAGAGGTTATTACGATGGCACCAAAACGGAAAGCGTCAATTTACTTATTCGAGATATTGCCATATTATCCAGAGAATATATGCCAAAGGAAGAACATTCTAAAAAATAGAATATTGAATTATTATATAAAATCATTTTTATCATTACTATTCGCAAGTATATTTTTAATATATACTCAAAGTTGTAATGATAATCCTTTCACCCAGGGAAAAATGTACTATGAGTTTCACTGCGCAAACTGTCATGGCAAGCAAGGTGAAGGACTGGAAGCACTAATCCCACCCGTAGCTCAGGCCGATTTCTGGAAGAATAATCCGGATGCCCTTCCCTGCATTATAAAAAAAGGAATATCGGATACCATACAGGTCAATGGCATGACTTTTACCACCCCGATGCCGGGTGTTCCTCATTTAAAACCTGCAGAAATTACGAATATTATAAATTATATCAACAAAGCATTTTATAAAGATATGCCCTACACGAACCAAACGGAAGTGCAGAAGGCATTAGAACAATGCAAATGATAAAATTTGCAAAACCAACTTTTTAACTTTCCGGTAACTCTTTATTCAGTTAAGATTCCATTTTTCCTCTCTATTTTTGGCCTTTAAAGAAAAAGTTTCATTTCGCATACGTGTATTTTGAAATAGACTTGTCCTACAATTGAAAGCAACCATTTCCATTTGTTTTGCGAATGGGGTATAATTAAACATACTATAAATCATGAAATCAATCTCCTTAAAATGGCTATCCGTAAGCCTCTTTTTGTTTTTTGCCAGCGGATTATTGGGGCAAAAATTTACCATCAGCGGGTATATTGAAGATGGTGAAACCGGAGAAAAATTAATTGGGGCTAATATTTTTCATCCGGAATCCGGGCAGGGAGCTTCCTCTAATGCCTTTGGTTTTTACAGCCTCACTTTACCCGCGGAAGATTCTCTTTCTATTTCTGTTTCCTATGTGGGTTATGAAACCAAGTACTACAAATTTCCACTAAAATCCGACTTGCAAATGGATTTTAAATTGGGAACTTTCGAGCTGGGAACAGTGGAAGTCATTGGAAAAAAAGTGGAAAGCATCGAAGAAAATACCCAAATGAGTACCATGACCATCCCGGTGAAAACGCTTAAAAAAATTCCGGCTCTTTTTGGAGAAACAGATATTATAAAAGCCCTTCAACTTCTGCCCGGAGTACAGTCTGGCGGTGAAGGAACGAGCGGTCTCTATGTGCGTGGAGGAAGCCCGGATCAAAATCTCATTTTGCTGGACGGGGTTCCGGTGTATAATGCCAATCACCTGTTTGGGTTCTTTTCCGTTTTCAATCCGGATGCGATCAATAGTGTCAGCCTGACAAAGGGAGGATTCCCGGCACGCTACGGTGGACGGCTTTCTTCTGTTTTAGATATAAATATGAAGGAAGGAAATATGAATGAATTTCATGGAGAAGGAGCCATTGGATTAATTTCTTCTAAGTTAACATTAGAGGGCCCAATTAATAAAGGTAAAACTTCATTCCTTGTTTCTGGCCGTCGAACTTATATTGATTTGCTGGCCAGACCTGTAATTAAATATGCTCAAAGAGAGAATGACGATGAAGCTATTCCGGGTTATTATTTTTATGATGTCAATGCAAAAATCAATCATAAATTTAATGATAAGCATCGCTTGTATTTTAGCAATTACCTGGGTAAAGATAAATTTTACGTAAGGATAAAAGATAATTTTGATGATTCCAGTTATGAAACCGAAGGTGGAATTGATTGGGGAAACATCACCTCTGCTCTACGCTGGAATTACCTTTGGAATAATAAGTTATTTAGTAATGTAACTGCCACTTACAGTCAATATCGCTTTGATGTTGGATTTTCTGAAACGGAAACATCCGATGGGGAAACGGAAAGTTTTTCTGCCAGGTATTTTTCCGGAATTACAGATGTTGGCGGAAAGATAGACTTTGACTACATCCCAAATCCCAACCACCACATCCGATTTGGAACGGGGGTAACCAGCCATACTTTCGATCCGGGTGCGATTGAATTTAAGGAAGAATCCTTGGGTATCGATTCTATTTTTGGAGAAAACCGAACCTTCGGAACTGAATTTGCTTTATATGTAGAAGACGATATGCGTATCGGAAAACGCCTCAAGGCCAATGCCGGAGTCCATGCTTCCGGTTTTAGTGTGGATGGAAAATTTTATAATTCTATCCAACCCCGCCTCGGACTTCGCTATCTGTTTCCTTCTAAACTTGCTGTCAAAGCTTCCTATGCTACCATGGCTCAATACATCCACTTACTGACCAATGAAGGAATTGGACTACCAACAGATCTTTGGGTTCCTGCTACCGGAAAAGTAGAACCCCAAACGAGTTGGCAGGCGGCTATCGGTGTCGCTAAAACATTTAAAGAGAATTATGAAATAAGTGTAGAAGCCTATTATAAAGAAATGTTTAATCTTGTGTCTTACAAGGAAGGAGAAAGTTTCTTTGGGATTTCTGAATCCTGGGAGAATAAGGTGGAGCAAGGTCAGGGCGATAGTTATGGACTGGAAGTTTTTGTTCAAAAGAAAAAAGGAAAATTCACGGGTTGGGTCGGATATACTTTGTCCTGGTCCAACCGAACTTTTGAGAATATCAATTCCGGCAACCCCTACCCTTTCAAGTATGACAGAAGGCATGATATTTCCCTTGTGGGTTCTTACGAATTTAATGATCGGGTTTCTTTGTCCGGTACCTGGGTTTACGGAACCGGAAATGCCATTACCATTGATCAATTCCGCTACCACGTTTACGAACCCTGGGGAGGCGAGGTTGACTTTCCCCGTGGCGTGGAAGTGCCGGGTGAAAAAAATGATTACCGAATGCCAAATTATCACCGCCTGGATTTGGGGGTGGAATTTAAAAAGAAAAAAAGATTATATGAACGCACCTGGGCTTTTGGTGTCTACAATGGCTATAGCCGCAGAAATGCATTTTATATGGATAGTAGAACGGTCAATGGAGAGCGGGAGTTTTTCACTGTCAGTTTGTTCCCTATTCTACCGTACTTTAGCTGGAAATTTAAATTTTAATTTTTTTTATAACTAAAAATTATATTTAATTTCTTTGTGTTTAATATTTCAAATAAAACAAATCATGAAACAATATATTTTTTATTTTTTAGGAATGATTATTTTTCTGGGCACGTCCTGCGATCAGGTTGTTAAAGTGGATCTTCCGCCACATGAAGAACAATTGGTGATACACAGTTATATGAATCCGGGTGATTCTATGCTTAGCGTCATCGTTTCGCATACGCGGGGTGCCTTAGACGAATCCGAAGAAAAACTAATTGATAATGCTACGGTAGAATTGTTCAAAGATGGCGCAGGCAAAAAAACATTTTCCTTTGTTCAGGCTCTGGATGGAGACAGTTGGGGCTGGGGAGGTTTTAACGAATTTCGGGGAGCATTGTATCAGGTGCCCAATGAAGAAGCGTTTTGGGATTTATCCTCAACGTACGAGCTTCGTGCCAGTGCCGATGGATTTGCCAGTGTAAGCAGTGAGCAGGAATTATTTGAGCCGATTGAATTGATCAGCAGTGAATACAACCCGGAAGGAGGAATTTCTCCCGATGGATATGAGCGACTGGATGAAATCCTGATAGAATTTCAGGATAAAAGCGGCGAAGAAAACCATTATGAATTTAGGGTAATTTTTGAATCTGAATATGATGATGAAAATTATGTTTGGATAGAAACACAGGATGCCCGGGTAGAACCTACCATGCAAACGGCCGTTTCTAAAGATAATACTTACGACGGACAAACCGTCACGCTGCAATTGATGACTTATCCTTATTGGGATGAAGTAAAAAAATTAATCGTGGAGGTTTCTGCTATCAATCAGGACAAATATGCTTTTAATAAATCTTTTTTCAATTATTATATGGCCGAGGATAATCCATTTGCCGAGCCGGTCACCCTTTTTACTAATATAGAAAATGGCCGGGGCATATTTTCCGTTGAAAATAGCCGCCGTTTTGTCGTGTGGGAAGAGTAACGATCGGTCATTTTGTCGTTTTTTTTGCTGTGGTATTAAAATTGATACTAATGAAACGGAAAAAGGAATGTTTATAAAATTTTAAATTTTAAAACTTCTTTGCAACTTTGTTGTTATTCCTTTACAAATCAATATTATTAACAATTAAATTGAACTAAAATGGCATTAGAATTTAATGACGGAAATTTCAAGCAAGAAGCTTTGGATACAGATAAATTGGTATTGGTAGATTTCTGGGCGCAGTGGTGTGGTCCATGTAAAATGATTGCTCCTATTATTGATGAGTTGCACAGCGAGTACGATGGAAAAGCTGTCATTGGAAAACTTGACATTGATAAAAATCCTGAGGTATCTATGAAATATGCCATCAGAAGTATCCCGACTATTTTGTTTATCAAAAACGGCGAAGTCGTGCATAAACAAGTCGGTGCAACAACCAAAGCCAAATTGGCTGAAAAAATCGAAGAATACGCATAACTTATGTGTATTTATTAAAAAAATCCCCTGCCGGAAAATTTCGGCAGGGGATTTTTTTATAAATACAGCCCTACAATAATTCTATCCTCCCCTCCAAATACTTCACCGCTTTTCCCTTAATTTTCACCCTGTCCTTTTCTAACCTGCATAATATCTCTCCCCGACGTTTAGAAATTTGCAGGGCTTTAAGTTTTGTTTTATTCAATCGTTTTGCCCAAAAAGGAATCAGGGTACAATGAGCAGAGCCAGTTACCGGGTCTTCAAAAACTGCCGCTTGTGGCGTAAAAAATCTGGAAACAAAATCAATATTCATATCCTCTGATTTAGCTGTAACGATAATGCCTCCCGGATCTATATTTATTTGATTTATTTTAGAAATATTAGGCTCTATTTTTTTAATCTCTTCTACGGACGAGTACACCAAAAGATAATCTCGCGCTTTCCAAACCTCAGCAGGAGGAATATTTAATCCTTCCTGAATTATTTTTGGTAAGGTTGATTTTTGTGGTGGCCTTGAAGGAAAATTTAGTTCGTAATAATCTTCTGTTTTTTTTACTTTTAGAATGCCGCTCAGCGTTTCAAAAATTACTTCAGGACTTTTATATTCTAATTCATTAAATATCACAAAAGCGGATGCCAGTGTTGCGTGACCACACAAGTCCATTTCGATTTCCGGGGTGAACCATCGCAGGTGAAAATGATTATTGGGTAAGGTTACAAAAAATGCGGTCTCGGCCAGGTTGTTTTCTGCTGCAATTTTTTGAAGGATGGAATCCTCCAACCATTCATCCAGGGGACAAACGGCTGCCGGATTCCCACCAAACAATTGATCTGTAAAGGCATCAATTTGATACAGGTTTATTTTCATTGATTTTTTTAAAATACAATATTTCTATAAAATATTTACTATTTTTTTATAAATTTTTCTACAATAATTTCTTCTTTACCATATCCCTTGAACAG
>JAHDCK010000292.1 GCA_020629915.1 Saprospiraceae bacterium | reverse complement strand
TTATATAAAAAAAGTCCTGCCGGGAAAACCCGGCAGGACTTAAATATTTTAAATATAAATAATTCTACAATTGTTCTTCCACGCTATCCAATTCAGCTTCATCATAAGCACTAAACCACCGTCCTAATCGGTTTCGGGCTTTTGACTTTACCTCTTCATTTACGTAAGCGGCAATGGTCACCAGGCCAAAACTCAAAACGCCAATGTCATCCGTATAGCCGAGCAAGGGAGCCAAATCCGGAATGGCGTCAATCGGAGCCAGGAAATACCCAAGCGCACCCAATACAATATTCTTCGCCCAGCGCGGCGTTTCCTTGCGCTTGTAGGCATAAAATAACAACAAGGCCGTGTAAACCACTTTCAGTCCGGCTTTTTTGGCGTAACCAGTCAACTTACTCCACATCGCATTTTCCGAAAACTGGCTACTGTAATTTTTAAACGGATTCTTCATGATATTAGAATTTGTTTCAATAAAAATGATCCAATTTTGAGCCATTTCCTCCAAAAATCAGAGGTTTACCTACGAATTTAACCGAATTTTAAGAAAAATGGTTGGATTTCTGTCAATTTGGCAGAGAAATACCCGGTTTATTGTCCTATTAAAACAAATCCCGCCCATTTTTTGGGATGGGCTGTGGTAGAATTTTCCAGGAAATGTAATTTTGCTTCCTGCAAGGCATAGGCGTAGGACGTGCCATTGAGGTGATTTTTGTAGAATGCTTCCATCAAAGTTTGGGTGTGCTTGTCATAGACCTTCCATAACGAAAATAAAATATTCTTAGTTCCGCCATATAAAAAACCACGGGTCAGGGCCAAGGGCCCTTCCCCTTGCACAAGTTTCCCCAGACCACTTTCACAACTGCTAAGTACAAGGAGTTCCGGTTGGCCTTCCCAGGCATAAGTTTCCCGGCTAAATACCATTCCATCTCCGGGTTTTATATTTTTGGGAGAAAAAGCAATAGCACTATATTGCGGATGATTTTCATTGATAAAACTGTGGGTAGCTAAATGAATAATACGGGCTTGTGTAACATTTTTAAATTGGGTTTCCGTGGCCGTTTCATTCAGAAAGGTCCTTGAAGATTCTCCTTTTTCTACAAACAAACGAGCAATACCTTCCACTTCTTTTTTAGAATGTGGCAATGCTTTGAAATGAAAAGGCTGATCGACTGCGGAGCGCACGCCAATATCATTTTGAAAAGTTGTATCAAATAAAAAATGATATGAATTATTCAACTCATTAGTGCTGTCAGATTGATTAAACACCGGTGCGAACCCTGCAAAATCCATTGTATAAGTTGGTTTCTTATTTAATTTACTTTGAAACAAGGCTGCAGAATAATGGTAAGAAATAGCAAAATCTTTTATTAGAAAATTCATTTTTTGATAAGATTGATTTTCTCCCGGTTTTTTTATCAGGGTTTCAAAAGGAAGAAAATGTAAATGGTCATGAGGGATAATAATTAAATGTCTTTTCTTTTTTAAATATTTTTCAATAGGAAATATTAATTTTAAATATAATACATAGCTATTTTTAGTAAATCTCCGCTTGTCTAGTTTCCGAATAGAACGAGTGCAACTTTGAACAGAATTCCCAAACGCCTGTTGGCTGGAAATATAATTTATTTGGGTATATATTCCTTCGTCACTTTCATCTTCTGTTTCAGTTATATCCTGGATGACTGAAACGGCCCGAAGCCAGGCTTTGTCTTTTCCTTGTATCAGGGAATCATGCGGAATGCGAATTCCTTTAAAATTCTCCCTGTCTAATAAAAAAATAAAATATTCTTTTTCTCCCAGGAAGTAGGAAATTAAAATAGATTCCTCCCCTATTTTATTTTGAATTTCTTTTAAATTAAAATCTGGTTTTTTATATAATAATTCATTTAATTTTGGATATTGTTTTTCTAGCAAATTTATTTGTTTTTGGAATTGGTTTCTATGATTCAAAGTCGCAGATAACAAGTCGCTGTCCGCAGGGTTTTTGGCGAGGTTTTCTTCATAACCCTGATACATTTTTTTGTTAAACAGCAAATGCTCCTTTGTTTGTGCCGAAACATTTGAGTGCTTTATAATATTTGAATAATGTGCCATATTTTGTAAGGTCGCACTCTTGGCTAACTCCGAATACTCAAAAGCCTTTTCCATATTTCCTTTATAAGACCAGGCAGCTATCAATTCATTAAATATATCATAATTCTTTTTATAAAAACGTAGTTTGGTAACTTCTTCCGGATAAACCAGCTGCAAATGATATAAAACTTTCAACCCTTTTTCAGCAGCGTGAATCGCCTCGTCCAGCTTTCCTCTGTCGTCTAACAACAAAAATTCCTTCAATAAAATTTTAGATTTCAACTTATACCCTCTCAGCAATTCAGGAAAATCTATTACCCCACTTTCAAGGTCGGGATTCTCCCGTGACTCCGGGGAAGAAAATCCGGGACAAAGACTGATCAAGGATTTTTGTATAAAAATTTTAGCCGTATCAATTTCATCCAGTCGATGGTATAAAACTGCCAGATTGGAATATGTTCGCGCCACATCAACATGGTGTTCCCCAAACTGATTTTGATAAATTTTAAGTGCCCGATGCAGGTTAATAAAACTACTTTCATAATCTTCATTCAACCGATCCAAAGTGCTTGAAACCGTGTAAATTCGCGCCTTTTGAAGGGAATTCGGGGTTTCAAGTGACGCTTCGGTTTCTATGGCCTGCCTGAGATACAAATCAGCCGCAAGCAATTTTCCCCTGGAGATATTTAGCTTGGTCAGATGGATATACGTAGTAATTAAATCATCTTTTTTATTATTTTTTTCAAAAATATTTTTAGATTCTTCCAGGTAAAAATCAGCTTTTTCAAAATTCTTTACAGCTCTGAAAGTCGTCCCGATATAGCCTTTTAAAATACCGGTAAAATGCTCATCTACAGGAGGATGATCCAACGCCTTAAAAAAATGAGCCTGAGCATTTTCATAATCTGCCTGATGCAAATATATTGCACCATAACGCATATAGTTTTTTGCAATTCCTCCGTCTGAAAATTGCTGATTGAGCACAAAAGAAGAATCATTATAAAGGGTGGCTTTTTGCCAGGATTTTTGTTTTACATAAGCATAACTCAGACGATAATAACTTTCCTTTTTTATAGAATCACCAGAATTTTGTATAAGATCGTTTAATATTTGAACTCCAGCCACCAGATTATTTTCCCGGATCATCTGATCCGCTTCTTCCAGAGATTGTCCAAAAGATAATGTTTGAAAAAAACCAAATAATATAAAAATTATAAATTTAATATTCATTTATTTTACAATAAACTTATCAATGTGGATCAAATCTTCTTCCGTTTCCAACTTCCAGTAATACAATCCCGGAGACACAATCGCTCCCCAGGAATAAGCTGGCGCAATGAGTTTGATTCGATGGATTTGTTCTTCCCGGTTATTTAAAATCTCCAAATATTTTGTGCCGGGTGCAGGATGCCAGCTAAAGTTGATCTTTTCACCGGGCTTAAAAACTGTCCCGGATTTTGGTGCCTGAATTTTCAAATTATCAGAACGCGTAACCGCACCAATTAAATCTTCCAGGTCGGGTGAAGGGACAAAATGGGCGGCTATCAGTTGGGAGTTTTCAACCGGAATATCCCAGTCTTTCGTATTTGTTTTTTTGTTTTTATTAATAGGTTCCTTCTTTTTTTCTTTTGGTGTTTCTATTGCAATTTCTCTTTTTTCAATCGGAACAGATTCTTCTTTTTTAATATTCGTTTCCTCTTCCACATTAATTTTTTCTTCCAGGGGATTCAGTGCTTCTTCGGGAACTGTTACCGGAGTGGACATTTCATAATCAAAATAGTTCCATAAAATAAAAACAGATGCAAATAAAGCAACCGCCATGCCCAATCTCATCCAGTTAAAAAGATGAACTGGTTTTGGTAACGTTTTCTTTTTTGAAAAAACAGGATGTGTTCCCTGCAAATCGTAATTCACATCTCCTACCACAACAAATAAATCCAACGCCTGCTGATGGCATTCTAAACAGTTTTCAATATGCGTTCGAATATCCTCCTTCAAATTTTCCACTTGTTCCAGTTTCAGTGCATCTACATAAAGTGCGAGCCCTTCATCCGATAAGTGTCCCTCCTTGTTAAACCCTTCTTTCATTTTTGGTTGTGTTTCTTACCCCTTTATACGTATGACCAAAGCTAAAACGGAAAATTTATTTTCGTTTTTCATAATAAAATCTCAACAGAACTTTTAAAGCTTCCCTGTCATAAGCATAAACCGGTGGATCTCCATTTAGGATTTTTACAATTTTTTCTACCTGAAGATAAATCCATTTCCTAAGAGAATCTGCATCGTTTTTTTTATTTTCAATTATATTAAAAACAGGAATTACAATCTCCGCAATTTCCTTATCAGTCAACGTTTCATAATTATTATAAAAACAGGATTTAATATTATTTATTTTTAATTTCGTTTTTTCTGTATCCAAACCAAACAGATCTTTTTCTTCCAAAATAATTCTTGCGAAGAGCTTCAGGCAAAATTCTGTCTTGATTCTTTTTCGCCATCCAATCAGCAAACCTTCCAGGCGAAGCAACTCATCCTGAATAGCCATTTTTTCAAAAGCATTGGATTGTTTTTCTTCTACATTCAATAAAATTTCTGGTTCCACAAAGACAGGCTGTTTTTTGCGACGGCGGGTCATTTCTACACAAATATTCTGAACAATCTTTGAAAAATAGGTCAGCAAAAAGACGGAACCATTGAACTGCTTCTGCATTTTTCCCATCTTTTTTTCCAGCAGCTGCGTGTTGACAGCCTGAACAATATCCATTTTTTCATGACCTTCAAAAAACCCCCGTCGAATAAATTGTTGGACAATAATTCCCACAGTCGGCTGATAATGAGCGACTAAGGAGGCTGGATCTGCATGGAGCAAATCCACTTCCCAAGCGTTTTTATCTATATTTTTTTTATCCAACTGTTAAAAAAATCTAAAAATTCTAAAAAAAAATCCATCGGGGGAAATGGGAAACATATAAGTGTGTGTACATCGCAAAGGCTTGTACACAAATTTGATAAAAATAAACTTGTTTATCAACCATTTGACAACAGTGTGGTGTTACCAAGAAGTTAAATGTTGCTCCCAAAAACGTCCTCTTCTTTACGCATCGCACTGTTTCAAATTATTAATAAAAAAATATTTAATCAAAATACGTGTGCTTGTTTTTCTGAATGTCTTAGGAATAGTACATTAATAAATTGCGTTTCTATGCGCGGTTATTTTTTTATTTTAAAAGACAAAAATCGTAGTCGATGCAGGGCATCCGTGAGGCTTTTTAACGCAGTAGAATAAGAAAAGAACAAGTAGAGAAATGTAAATTTATTATTGAACTATTCCTTATTCTTGAAACACATAAAATTTAAAATCAGAATCTAAAATCACTATTAAAATCTAAAGTCATGAAAACACAATTCATTTTAATTTTATTTATTGGAACTATTTTATTGCAAAGTTGTGCAACTATAATTGATGGTACTTCGGATACTATTCGTTTTGAAAGCGAGCCTCCCGGAGCTACGGTGTATCTGGATGGTGCGCCTGTAGGAAAAACCCCGTTGGATGTCAAAGTTTCCCGCAAGTTGAATAGCCGGGATGTAAAAATTGCTTATGACGGCTACGAGCCGGAGCGGTTTGAATTATCTCAAGCGTTTAATGTTGTGAGCGTTTTTAACTTGGGGAATCTGGCCTTTTGGGGAATCGATGTCCTCTCCGGAGCGATTATGGAATACGACCAAAAATACTACGAAGTTCAGTTGGAAGTCAGTTCTGATGTCCGGGTTCCTTTGCGACCGGAAGAAGAACAATCGGCTAAAGCTGAACGCCCTTAAATCTAAAATCTAATAGCCGTTTTAATTATCATGAAAGCACCCGGGCAATATCCAAAGATATTGCCCGAATTTGAAAGTAATCATTTCGGATAAAACCCGAAAGTTTATATATAAATTTTACTTGTACTATTTTTTAAGTGAAGGACAGCATTGCACATAAAGATGTGCAATGCTTTTTTATAAGCAACTAAGCAAGTAAGTAACCGGCCACAATAAAATTTATAATACTTTGAACGACTTTTTAATTTCT
>JAHDCK010000291.1 GCA_020629915.1 Saprospiraceae bacterium | reverse complement strand
AGTAGAACACATCGGAATAGCCGTAAAAAATTTAGAAAAATCCAATAAATTATTTGCACAACTATTAGGCGTTCCACATTATAAAACAGAAGAAGTAAAATCAGAAGGCGTAACGACTTCCTTTTTTCAAAAAGGAGAAACCAAAATCGAATTGCTGGAAGCCCAAAATGAAGAAAGTCCCATCGCCAAATTCATCGAAAAGCGGGGAGAAGGCATGCACCACATTGCCTTTGAAGTAGAAGACATCAAAGCAGAGATGAAACGCCTGGAAGCGGAAGGGTTCAGATTGATTCACCAGGAACCCAAGCGCGGAGCCGATAACAAACTCATCTGTTTTTTGCATCCAAAATCCACAAATGGCGTATTGATAGAATTGTGTCAAAGTATCCAGGAAGAGCATGTTGGATGATTTGACCTGGCCCATGTATGCCTTGGGAATCGCTGGCGGATTTCTGGCAGGTGTGATCAATACACTAGCCGGAAATGGCTCGGCGATCACGCTTTCCCTGCTGATATTTTTCGGCCTTCCGGCAGATGTCGCTAATGGCACCAACCGCATTGGTGTCCTTGCACAAACGGGAATGGCAAGTGCCGTGTTTTATAAAAAAGGGCAAATCGATTTCAAGCAAAACCAATGGATCATCTGGCCTTGTTTTCTAGGAGCTATCCTCGGTGTTTGGGTGGCAAATCAAATTTCGCCGGGAGATTTGGAGTGGATTATCGGTGCATTGATGATTCTCCTGCTGGTAGTCATTGTAATCAACCCCAAAAAGTGGATTGTGAATCCGGAAAAAGTTGTCGTAAAAAAATCAAAATGGTTTATTCCTGGATTTTTTCTCCTCGGTTTTTACGGGGGCTTTATTCAAATGGGCATGGGCATTTTCTTTCTCGCTTTGATGGTGCTTGGAGCCAATTATGATTTGATTCGTTCTAATATTTTAAAATCACTAATTGTTTTTTTATATACAATTTTTGTGCTGGGGTATTTTATTTGTATAGGTAAAATCAACTGGCTACTGGGTGGCCTATTGGCAATCGGCCAGGTCATGGGTGGCTGGGTGGGAGCCCGCTTTGCGGTAGAATATCCAAGAGCAGAAGTCTGGATACACCGACTTCTGATCCTGGTGATTATTGCTGCGGTGATTCGTTTATTTGGGATTCACCAATTTATCCTTCTGAATTGATGACGATATTATAAAACTGGAAAAGTTTCCGATTCAGTTTTTGAGCTGGATCATGCCTTTTTTTGCCGAAAATCTTGCGAACTCTCTTCATGATGCCTTCTTGTTCTTCCAGCTCTGCCCTTGAATAATACGGAAAGGGTTTGCCTAAATCCTTAAAATTTCGATCCGTCAGAACGATGGCGTAAACTCCGGTAGTCGTTTCATAACTCGTCTCTCCATACCGGGCAAAATAAAAAGGCTGATCTCCTATTTTGATATTGGGATCGAGTTCGTGCCATTTATCCCGAAGACATCCGGCCGTGTCTCCGTATTTTAGTTTTAGAGTACAGGAGTCATCTATAAAGGCCAGCTTGCTGAAACGGTAATGTTTGTTAAAGGTTAGGCGCAAATTTCGGCGGATAGTGTCCCGTTCTGCTTTGATTTCCTTTTTGGTTTTTATTAAACGTCCCTTAGTAGCTAAATTTGTATCAGGATCTGCTAATCGCTTATTAATAACTTCCAGCTTTTTCCTAAAGGTGGGAAGTCGAACAATTAGCCATCCTTGTTTGAGGGCAACAATATCTTCTCTGGCCTGTTCTCTGGAATAAGTTTCTGGTTCATAATTTTGTCCCTCAAGTACAAGTCCAAATAAACAGCAGCAGCATAATAAAAGTGTTTTATACATATAGGTATTGTTTTTTAATCTTATTAACTCTTAAAATCAAAGTTAATGTAAAGTTAAACGACAAAGATGGGTTTAACTCTTACATTGTTCCGACTTACTTTTGTAAAAAAATTGGTAAAAAAATGGGATATTTGCACTCCAATTTAGATAGGAAAGATTCTATGTTATAAAGTTATAAAATTAGATTACAATATGCAAACTTCAGTAGATATTCAGGCACTTAATGAAAAAATATATATTGAAAGTGCATTTGTTGAAAGGCTAAACGCCGAAACCAGCAAAGTTATCGTCGGACAAAAGTACATGATCGAGCGATTGATGCTTGGTCTGTTGGCTCGTGGGCATATTCTGTTGGAAGGACTACCCGGTTTGGCAAAAACCCTGGCTATACGAACCTTGTCCAGAGCCATTGATGCCTCCTTCAGCCGGATTCAGTTTACGCCGGATTTGTTGCCAGCTGATATTATTGGTACAATGATTTACAATCCAAGTAAAAATGAATTCACAGTTCGTAAAGGCCCCGTTTTCGCCAATTTTATCCTGGCAGATGAGATCAACCGTGCCCCGGCCAAAGTGCAATCGGCCCTGCTCGAAGCCATGCAGGAACGACAAGTGACTATCGGTAAGGAAACGTTTAAACTGGAAGAACCCTTCCTCGTTCTCGCTACTCAGAATCCCATCGAGCAGGAAGGAACTTATCCGCTCCCGGAGGCTCAGGTGGATCGCTTCATGTTGAAAGTGAAAATTTCCTACCCAAATATGGAAGAGGAACGCCAAATCATCCGCCAAAATCTTTCTGATGATCCATTCCAAACCGTGACAAAAGTCCTGACTCCTGCGGAGATCATTCGGGCGCGTCAAACCGTCCGGGAGGTGTACATGGATGAAAAAATTGAACAATACATTCTCGATATCGTATTCGCTACTCGCCAGCCAGATGATTATAATTTGGAAAGTTTAAAAAACCTCGTCAATTACGGAGGATCGCCCAGGGCAAGTATCAATCTGGCATTGGCGGCGAAAGCGCATGCCTTTTTGCAGCGTCGGGGTTATGTTATTCCGGAGGATGTGCGTTCGGTTTGCAATGATGTTTTGCGCCATAGAATCGGACTGACTTACGAGGCCGAAGCCGAAAGCATCACCCAGGAGGACATCGTGAGTGAGATTTTAAATAATGTCCTGGTTCCTTAGTTTTTATTATAATTTTATAATATTTAAAATAAAGTTTTGAATACGACAATTCTAATCATATTATTGGTTGGCCTGATCCTGTTAGCAGCAGGAGTGTTGATCAATTTGGTTAGAACGTCCGGGCAATCCGATAAATCTCAAAAGCCGCTTTCCAAAATCCAGGCGAAAACGGAAAAGCGCAACCTCACCAGCCGAACCAGTTCCAGCGAACTCCTGAAAAAAGTGCGGAAGATAGAAATCAAAACCAAGGGACTGAGCAAGCATATTTTCTCCGGAGAATATCAAAGTGCCTTCAAGGGAAGAGGAATGTCATTCAGCGAAGTAAGGGATTATCAGTACGGAGATGATGTGCGCAACATCGACTGGAACGTAACGGCCCGAACCGGAGATGCTCATGTCAAAGTCTTTGAAGAAGAGCGGGAACTAACGGTGATGCTCCTGATTGATGTGAGTCGTTCTTCCTTTTTTGGAACGAAAAGTCAATTGAAGAACGAATTGATAACGGAGCTTTGTGCAGTGATCGCCTTTTCTGCTATTACCAATAATGATAAGGTCGGCGTGATGTTTTTTTCCGATAAGGTAGAAAAGTACATTCCACCCAAAAAAGGCCGATCTCACATCCTGCGCATCATCCGGGAGATGCTGCATTTCCAGCCAGAACAAGGCGGAACAAATCTCGGCGAAGCCCTGCGCTACATGAACAATATTCTTAAAAAACGAGCAACGACGTTTATCCTTTCTGATTTTATAACAAAAGATTACGAGGATGCGCTGAACATTGCCGGAAAGCGACATGATATAGTAGGTTTGCACTTATATGACCCATCTGAATGGGAATTGCCCAATGCCGGATTGATTCGGGCGATGGATTCGGAGACCGGAGAGTTGATTTGGTTGGATACTTCAAGCAAAACCGAACAGGAGAAATATAAAAAACAATACGAAAATAATTATCAGTATTTTAAAAATACATTTTTGAGAAGTGGTAGTGATATTTTGAGTATTCGCACAGATGAATCCTATATCAATGCCCTTTTAAAATTCTTTAAAAAGCGAAAGGGATAAGTTTTAATATGAAAAAAATTATTTTATTCATATTGGTTTTAATTTCGGGCATCACTCGTGGCCAGGATGTAGCGACGAATGCTACATTGGATACTTTCGCTATATTGATAGGCGATCAGGTAGGCTATGAAGTAATGGTCAGTCATCCCAAAGGAGCAAAAATTAACGATGGAGATTTTCCGGAATTAGATTATATAGAATTTTTAAATATTCCTTATGATTGGGATACGATTGTGAGTGGCAATCCGGTTACCCTCCGCAAGAAAATGACCCTGACCTCTTTTGAGGATGGAATTCATCACGTTCCTCCGGTGCGGGTGGGATACACACTTGCCTCAGGGGAAAAAGGAACGGTCTCTACAGACTCGCTACGCTTGCAGGTTTTTTCTATAGAAGTGGATACGTCACAAAAGAAAATAAAAGATATAAAAAATATTATAAGGGAGCCATTGGCCTTTCGGGATTTTCTGGTGCCGATTTTGATATTTCTCGTACTGGTATTATTAGCTTTAATTTTATATTTCATTCTAAGAAAAAAACCGGAAAAGAAAGTCGTGCCGGAATACGTTCCCCCGGCGCATGTCATCGCATTAGAAAAACTGAGGGAACTGGAAAAAGCCAAACTCTGGCAGCAAGGAAAAATAAAACCCTATCAAAGTCAATTAACATTTATTATTCGAGAATATATCGAAGGTAGATATAAGGTTCCCGCTTTGGAATCCACAACGCATGAAATTTTAACCAGTTTAAAAGATTTAAATTTTTCAAATGAATTAAAATCTAAACTAAAGGATACCCTGGAATTGGCTGACCTCGTGAAATTTGCCAAAGCAGAACCACCCCTGGAACGACACGATCAGCTCCTGAAATACGCCTACGATTTTGTAGAACAAACAAGGCCCGCTATTCAAAAAACAGAAATGCCTCAGGACAACTAATGTTATCTTATATAAAAAACATATCATTTGTTAATGACTGGCTATTGGGATTGCTCTTGCTGGTTCCCGTGCTGATCTGGTGGGCATTTTTCCGGCAAAGACAAATTTTCCCCGAAATCCAAATGTCAAATCTCAAGGCATTTAAGGGAAACTCTCTCCGGGGAAAACTGCGGAATATTTTGCCTTTTCTTCGGGTGTTGAGTTTTATATTTTTGGTCATTGCATTGGCGCGACCGCAGTTAGAACTCAAGGAGGAAAACATCACAGCAGAGGGAATTGACATCATGCTGTCCATAGATTTATCGAGTAGTATGCTGGCGCAGGATTTCAAACCGGATCGGCTGGAGGTGAGTAAAAAAGTGGCGGCGGAGTTTGTCTCCAAACGGGAGTATGATCGCCTGGGTCTGGTCATTTTTGCCGGAGGAAGTTTTACCCAATGTCCGCTGACGACTGACCATGCCGTGATGCGCGAATTTCTGGGCCAAATCCAATGCGGCTTCCTTGATGACGGAACAGCCATCGGGATGGGGCTAGCCACCGCAGTCAATCGCCTGAAAGAATCCGAGGCGGAAAGCAAAGTGATTATTCTCCTGACGGACGGCGTAAATAATGCCGGCTATATCCAGCCGATCACCGCAGCGGAGATTGCCGAGCAGTTGGGCGTGAAAGTATATACCATTGGTGTGGGTTCTACGGGAGATGCGCTGACGCCAATTGGTCGCCGCGCGGATGGGCAATATATTTTTGGATTTTCGAGGGTAGAAATTGATGAGGATTTGTTGATTGAAATTGCACAGATGACGGGTGGGAAATATTTTCGGGCGACTTCAGCAGAGGCCCTGCAACAAATTTATAACGAAATTGATCGCCTGGAAAAAACCGAAATCGAAACGACAAGTTTCCGAAGATACAGCGAGGAATTTCATTACTTCGCTTTCCTTGGAATTTTATTTATAATATTAGAAATTTTATTGCGATATACGGTTTTTAAAACAATACCGTAGTACAACAAACTTTAGTTTGTTGCTGCGAGGTGCTTGTAATTTTTTAAACTAGAAACCTTGCATTGCGGGAGCAACAAACTAAAGTTTGTTGTACTATAAACAAAAAA
>JAHDCK010000290.1 GCA_020629915.1 Saprospiraceae bacterium | reverse complement strand
TATATATACAATAAATAATATAAATACTTCTGAAAAAGCAAGTACCAGATTCCCTGAATGGCATAAGGTATGGATGGAAGTCCTGAAAGATAAAACAAAAAATAAAAATGTAGATATAAAAAAATTCCTCACTACCTCTATTGCTGTTTTTAAACACAAGGCTATCAAAAAAGGTAAAAAAGGAACTTCCTGGTTTGTCTCAAATGAAGATTTTAATATTTTATATAAAGAAAATAAACCTATATTTGAATACAATAAAGTGCATATAACCGGTGTGCGAAAAGGAGACTCTATTGTTATTCAGGACACCAAAGGGTATTACTCCTCTAAAGATGAAGAATGGATTGGTGAGGGCGGAAAAGCGGATTGGAGTCGGTTAAAAGTGAATGACGAGATTTACGCCATGCTTGGCAAATATAAAATAAACACAAATATAACAAGTTACGAAGTAGCAGAAGCGACTCTCCACTACCCTTCTATTTTTTCTACTCCAATTAAGGGAAGTTTTTCAGATAAAATTGCCAAGTTTAAAAAACCAGCCGACTCCTCCTATCCCCGATTTGAATCCAAGGAAAAGAAAATCCGAATAGATAATAAAATCGGAAAGGGAATTACTTACCAGGGCGGTTTCAAAATGCAGGGTGTCAATATCATTGGTGTGGGAGAAAAAGGCAATCCCGCCAAAATTTCCATAACCGAGAATGGGGTAAAAGTGCTGGAAGCTACAGCTGCAAGTTTCAATATGCGGAAAGATGTCAAGGTGGGTGGACAGGATGTTACGACGACCATTTTATTTGATCGGGATTCTCTTTTTCATCCGGCGATAAATTTTCAATTTGACATAGTAGGTCGGGTTTTGACTTTAAAACGCGGCGACCGCGGAAGTTCAAAAAGTCCTTTTTATGACTCCTATCACCAGGTACAGATTTTGGCTGAGCAAATTGACTGGTATTTTAAAGGTGACTCTGTATTGATCGGTAAGAAAAAAATGGGAATTGGAAATACCGCCCAGAAGGTCGCTTTTGAATCCCTTGATTTTTATGATGAAAATCAATTCAAAAGAATGCAGAGTATTTCTGATCGAAATCCAATTGTCGTAATGAAAGTATTTTCGGAGCAACAAGGAAGCCGCGTCGTCGATGCTAATGACCTCGCCAAAAAAATGAATCCCAAGTACAGCCTCGAAACTATAGAACCTCTTCTTATTGATTTATCTTCTCAGGGATTTATTTATTACAATGCGGATGATGAAAAAGTAACGATAAAAGAGAAAGTCTTCCACTATGCAGATGCCAGTCGAAAGAATCGGGATTTTGATGTTTTGAATATTATCTCAGATACAACTGTTACAAACGCCAAACTAAAACTCAAGGATAAAAGTATTGCCGTTAGAGGCGTGAAGGGAATTATTTTTAGTGAGAAACAATTGGTCGCATTGCGCCCCCAAAAGGAATTATTCATCAAGAAAAACCGGGATTTGGATTTTCAGGGAACTTTGTTTTCTGGATTCAATTCTATCATAGGAAAGGATTTGCATTTTGATTATGAAAAATTTAAAGTGCAATGTGATTCTATAAAATATTTTGATATACAAGTTCCTACTGGAGATGTCGATCCTAATGATGAATCTCCTATTTTGCTTCCTATAAAATCCAGGATAGAAGATTTTTCCGGAACCCTGCTTATCGACGCACCAGAAAATAAATCCGGAAAAGAAGACATTGATATTTTTCCTTCTCTACAAAGTATGACCCCAGCCCATGTTTATTACGAAAGTGAAAAAACTCAATATGGCGTTTATAAAAGAGATTCCTTTTACTTCCAGCTAGAACCTTTTGCCTTCAACAGTATGGACAATTTCGATCCGCAATCATTGGCTTTTGAAGGCAAATTAGTCTCAGCAGGCATCTTCCCCGAATTTGAAGAAAAAATATATATTCAACCTGACTTATCTCTGGGTTTTATTCGCAAAACGCCCTCTGCCGGGTTGGCTCTTTTTGGAGGGAAAGGGAATTATAAAAATGAAATCAGCTTGTCTAACAGTGGCTTACAAGGAGGAGGAAACATCGAATACCTGACCACTGAAATTGTATCAAAAGACATCGTTTTCAGACCCAACAATCTGACTTGTACTTCGGAGCGTTTTCAGGTGAATGAGGATAGAACCTCTGCTGTTCAGTTTCCAAATATTTCTGCCGGAAATATTAAAGTCAACTGGCGACCCTACAGAGATAGTATGTACATCGATGTCATCGAAGAACCTTTCCGGGTTTTTAATGATGATTTTACCCTTGAAAAAAGATTAGTACTGACACCTTCCGGAGCCATCGGAGACGGAAAATTGGATTGGTTTGAAGGAACGCTTTTTTCAAAGCAAATGCTTTTTAATGCTACAGGTGTAACTGCTGATACTTCCAACTTAAATATTAAAACCGTCGGAGCTGATCAACTGGCATTCAAAACCAAAAATATTAATTCCACCCTCGACTTTGAAAAGAAGATTGGGAATTTTAAATCGAACTCAGGGGATGTTTCTACCGAGATGCCCTACGTTTTATATAAAACTTCTATGAATGAGTTTGAATGGGATATGACTGCAAAGAAAATTTCCTTTAACGCACCGGCAGAAAAGGCCCAATTTCTTTCCATCCATCCGGATCAGGACTCGCTAAATTTTGAAGGAGTCAATGCTGTTTATGATTTGGCTGCTAATCAATTGAATATCGAAGGCGTAGAATTTATTCAGGCCGGGGATGCTTTTATATATCCAAAAGATGGTAAAGTGTTTATAGAGGGAGAAGCAGACATGAAGACATTTACAGATTCTGAAATTGTAGCCAATACCATTAATAAGCACCACCTCATTAAAAAAGCCACCATTGATATAAAAGGAAAAGACAAATATCAGGCGCAAGGATATTATGAGTATAAAGTTGGCAACAAAGAGCAGGAAATCTTATTTGAAAATATTGTAGCTGAAAGAAGAGGAGCTAATGAAAAAGAACGGGAAGTGTTCACCCTGGCTCAGGGAACGATTCTGGAAAAAAATGATTTTCTTTTAGATAGAAAAATTAAATATAAAGGAGATGTGGAATTAGATGCCAGAACCAAAAATCTTCTATTTAATGGTTTTATTCAAATAAATGCAAATAAAATACGTAATAAAGAATGGTTTTCCATTAATACACCGGTGAATCAAAAGGATGTTTCTCTTTCCTACGACGCTCCTAAGACTTATGATGGTTATAAACTTTATACCGGAATTTTGCTAAGTAAAGATTTTTCCGATACATATACTTGTATTTTTAATGGAAAAAAATACCGCAAGGATCAGGATATCTTTATCGCCAAGGGGATTATGAAACACGATTATGTCAATGACATTTTTTCATTTGGAGATTCTACCAAAATTGTACTCGGAACAAAGCGCGGGAATGTTTTGCGCCTGGATGATAAAACAGGAAAAGTGACAGCCGAAGGAAAATTCCAGGTGGCTCCAAATTTAAAATATACAGAAATTGAAATGGCTGGATTTGGAACGGCCCCGAATGATACGACGGCGTTCGAGTATGATTGGATTGGCGGAGTAAAATTTATCATCCCGGATAAAGTCCTCAGTTTGGCCGCCAATGATATTGCCGATAATTTGTTTGACAAACCCGATATCCGATTTGTAGCCAGAGATCATGTATTAAATTCAATGGCCGAATTTGTACCCGACGATAAGACTTTCAATCTCGTAGAAGGTGATTTTAAAAATTATAAAAAACTCCTCCTACCCAAAGGACATGGTTTCTCTTTTTTCTTTGGTGAGCTAAAAATGGAATGGGATCGCTATTACCAGTCCTTCGTCTCTCAGGGAAAAATCGGACTTACTTATGCAAAAAATAAACCCATCAATAAATACGTCGATGGATTTGTGGAAATCTCTCAGCCAGTCAATGACAAAGATGATATTACTATATATTTAACTTTATCCAGCGGAGATTTTTATTATTTTAATTATACAAATGGGTTATTAAAAGTTTACTCCTCCAATCGCAGCTTCAACAGTATGGTAGAAGGATTGAAGAAAAAAGAAATGTTTACTAAAATGCCGGATAAGGAAATCCATCAAATCATGCTTGCCCCACTTCGCGAAGTCAATTTCTTTACCGCCAGAATGCGCGCTCCAAAGTCGCAACGGGAAGCCGAGATGGAACGCATAGAAAGAGAAAAAGAACGTATAGAAGAAATGGAAGAGTTTGGGGAAGACCCGGATGCAGAAGAGGAAGAATACGAAGAGGAAGAAGAGCCGGAAGAAGAACCGGAGGAAACCCCGGATGACAATGACGAATATGAGGAGGAAGAATACACGCCCCCGCCTCCACCACAGGACACAGCTCCCGCCAAACCAAAAAAGAAAGGAAGCTGGCTGAAAGGCCCCGGAGGTGATAATGACGATAATGATGACGAGGAGGAAAATAAGGAGGAAGATCCCAACCAGGGAGGCGGAGATAATAATGAAGACGATGACAATAATGATGACGACGACAACTAAACCTGTCAAAATTTTGTCTATATAATTAGAATGAAAAAACCGGAACCCGCAAAACAGCATTGGGTTCCGGCTTTTTTATTAATTTTGCCGCTCAAAACGTCGATTTCATTTTATAAATTTTAAAAATAAATAAAAGTAATATGGAGCATGTACATTGCCTCATCATTGGCTCCGGTCCAGCCGGATACACCGCTGCAGTTTATGCCGCCAGAGCTAATATGAAACCCGTTCTTTACACAGGTCCGGAACCCGGTGGTCAACTCATGATTACCACAGATGTAGAAAACTATCCGGGCTATCCCGAAGGAATCATGGGGCCGGAAATGATGGAGGATTTCAAAAAACAAGCCGAGCGTTTTGGAACGGATATCCGGATGGAAATGATCACGAAGGTAGACTTTAGTGGTCCGGTACACAAATGCTGGTCGGATTCCGGAGCAGAGATACATGCAGATTCTATTATAATCGCTACCGGAGCCAGTGCCAAGTGGTTGGGACTGGAATCAGAGCAGCGTCTGGCCAAAAATGGTGGCGGGGTATCCGCTTGTGCTGTTTGTGATGGCTTCTTTTACCGGGGAATGGATGTTGCAGTTGTCGGTGGTGGAGATACGGCTGCCGAGGAAGCTCTCTACCTCTCCAAGCTTTGTCCAAAAGTTCACATGCTGGTTCGTCGTGATGAAATGCGTGCCTCTAAAATTATGCAACAACGGGTAGAAAAAGCTGAAAGTATTCAGGTACATTGGAATACGGTAACGGAAGAAATCCTGGGAGGCGAACAAGTGGAAGGTATGCGCATAAAAAATAACAAAACAGGTGAAACCACTGAAGTTCCGATCAAAGGCTTTTTTGTAGCCATTGGCCACAAGCCCAATACAGATATTTTTAAAGAATGGTTGACGCTGGACGATGTGGGTTATATTGTAACTAAACCCGGAAGTACCGTTACGAATGTACCCGGCGTTTTTGCCAGTGGTGATGCTCAGGACAGCATTTACCGACAGGCTGTTACGGCTGCAGGAACTGGTTGTATGGCCGCTCTGGATGCAGAGCGTTATTTAACAGAGCGAGAGATTATTTAATATTTGTTTAAAATTATTTTAAAAGAATCCTTAAGCTCTTATTTATTTAGTTTAAGGATTCTTTTTATATAATCAAATTCAATACAATTTATGCCAAAGTATATTTTATATCTCCTTCCGGTCATAATTCTGGTGTTGAGCTGTCGGCCAAAAGCTCAGCCCGATCCCGAATTGGTAGAAATCGATCCAAGTTTTGCCAAGTTTTATTTAAAATTTCACGAGGATAGTTTGTTTCAGGTAGAACATATAGATTTTCCGCTACCTGGCATCCCGCACCTCATCGACTCACTGGAGTTGGCAATGACAAAAAGTTTTTTTTGGGAAAAGGAAGGTTGGAAAATGCACCGCATGATGGATGAGGAACTTTTCACACGTCACTTGTATTCTCTGACTCAGGGTTTAATTATAGAAAAAATTAGAGACCATCAAGGATTTGCTTTGGAAAGAAGATTTTTAAAACGCGGGGAGGAATGGTATTTGATTTATTATGGGGGGATGAATTAGAAGCATTTTTAAAATAAATATAAGTAACTAATGAATCTATACTAGATAAACGAATGGGGTTGTGGATTGGCATTCTAGCC
>JAHDCK010000289.1 GCA_020629915.1 Saprospiraceae bacterium | reverse complement strand
TTTTAACCGCATTAACACAGGTTAAAAACCTGTTGACGCATTTCGGATTAGGCACAGCCTAATCCAGTCAGAATGCATTTATGTACAAAAAGCCTTTCATCTCCAGTAGTGTGAATGGAAGTTAGAAATCATAGATCTTAGTCCAAAGATCTGAAATAACCAAACCTGACCCAAATCAATTTTAACATTGATTTGGGTCATTTGCTTTTCGGGTATTTCCCTGCAACTTGAGGGTATCAAAACAAAAATACTCGAATTATGAAAACATTAATTATATACTTCTCGATTTCAGGAAATACCAAATGGCTCGCCAAACAAATCGCTGCACACCTTCCCGGAGAAACCGATCTCCATCGCATCGAATTGAGCAGTAACAAAATTTGGAAAGGTGCTGTTGGAATGTTTCTCTATGGTATGAAAACCATCTTCGGGATGAAAATGGACATCCAAGCCGACCATATCAACTGGTCGGAATACAATCATGTCATCATTGGTGGTCCCGTTTGGGTGGCTAGTGTCCCTCCCCCACTCCGGGCTTTCGTAAAAAAACACAAGGAGCAGATCGCCCAAAAAACCGTTTCTGTTTTTTGCACTTGCGGCGGAAACCGAGGTAGTTTTTTCAAGCAACTTCGCGATGTACTCGGCGTAAAATTTTGGCCCGATCCGCTTACCCTCGTAGAACCATTCCAGCATCCCAAGGACACCAATGATCTCAGGGTAAAAGCTTTTACCCAGGAAATCAATGCTGCTAAACAACAACGCGCTTAATTTTCAGAAAATGACATCAGATTTTATTTTATATATAAAACTCGCCTGGAGAAATATCTGGCGCAACCGAAGGCGCACGCTCATCACAATGGCTTCTGTTGTCTTTGCGGTGGTGTTGGCCGTTTTGCTCAACTCTGTCAAGGAAGGCGTTTTGTTTAAAATGCAGGAAAATGCCGTTTCCTTTTATACCGGAGCCATTCAGATTCACAAGAAAGGATACTGGGAGGAAAAAATGCTGGACAACGCATTTTCACCTAATAAAAAAGATAATATTCAAATTTTAAAACTGGATGAGGTAGAAGGCATCACCTCCCGGCTGGAATCTTTTGCACTGGCGGCTTCGGAAGATCTCACCAAGGGCTGTATGATCGTCGGAATTGATACCGAAAAGGAATCCCTGATTACAAATGTAGAATCCAAACTGACCGAAGGCCAGTTTCTCACCCCAACGGACAGGAGTATTTTACTGACCTCCGGCCTCGCAGAATACCTCGACCTTCAGTTAAACGATACTTTGGTTTTATTGGGGCAGGGTTATCACGGCATCAATGCCGCTGCAAAATATCCGATAAAAGGCATTTTAAAATTAGCCTCTCCCGAACTCAATAAGCAACTGGTTTATTTGCCCCTTGCACTGGCCCAGGAATTTTTCGGGGCTGAAAACCGGGTGACAGCACAAATTTTAAAAATAAAAAATATCAATTATGCTTCGTCTGTCACTAAGGACATTCAGCAACTCCTTCCCGATTTGGAAGTCATGGATTGGAAAATTCTATTGCCCCAATTGAGCCAGATGTTGAAGGGCGAACGGGTGGAAAACATGATTTTCCTCGGCATTCTTTACTTGTTGATTTCCTTCGGAATTTTCGGGACAATACTGATGATGCTCATGGAACGCCAATATGAATTTGGGGTACTCACGGCCATCGGAATGCTCAACCGCAACCTGTCTGTTATAGTTGTATTAGAAAATATATTTATTTCTCTGTTGGGATCAATCATAGGAACGGTACTCAGTATTCCGGTCATCCTTTATTTTCACCTCAACCCCATTCCCGTTACAGGTGATCTGAAAGAAACTTATGAAAATTTTGGATTTGAACCGGTGTTTTACTTTTCCATTGATCCCTGGATATTTTATTCTCAGACGGTTGTTGTCGTCATTATCGCCTTGGTGTTATCTTTCTATCCGATGCTCAAACTCTGGCGACTGGAACCGATTGAAGCTATGAGAAAATAAATTTTTATTTATAAAATAAATCGTTATGTTATTTGTGTTAGCATGGAAAAATATTTGGCGCAATCCCGTTAGGAGTCTCATTGTGATGACCGCAGTGGTGTTGGGAATTTGGGTAGGCGTTTTTATGTTTGCCTATGTGTTTGGAATAATGGATCAGCGATTTGAAGATGCTATTGGTTACGAGATTTCTCACCTGCAAATTCATCACCCGGAATTTAACAAAGATCATCGTCCTGAATTTTTTATTAAAAATTCTAATATACTACTTGATTCTATTAGAAAAAATGAATACGTGACAAATGCTTCCGGCAGATTGTTCGCCCTCGGCATGGTGGCCGCTCCCCGGATGAGTTCGGGTGGCAAATTTATCGGCATTGATCCAGTAATAGAAAATGAAGTCACTCAACTGGCTTCCCTCGTCCGGGAAGGCGAATACCTCGCAACAGAGGATCGGAATAAAATTCTAATTGGGAAAAAACTGGCCGACCGCTTAAAGGTAAAAATCCGTTCCAAGGTCGTCCTCACCTTCCTCAATGTCAACAACGAACTCGTCTCTGCCGCGTTCCGAGTGAAAGGTATTTTTAAAAGTCATAATTCCGGGCTGGAAGAAGCTAATTTATATTTAAATAAAAAGAATTTGAATAAATTGCTTGGAACGGAAGGAGAAGCTCACGAAATTGCCGTCCTCCTAAAGAACAATGATCATACCCTCCCCTTCGTCGAACAACTCCGGCAATCTCAGCCGCAGCTTTTGACCCGTAGCTGGAACGAATTAGCACCCGAACTGGGCTTAATGATAGACTCTCTTGATTCTTATATGATTATTTTTATTTCAATAATCATGCTCGCCCTCTCCTTTGGCATCATCAATACCATGCTGATGTCCGTGCTGGAAAGAGTCCGCGAATTTGGTATGTTGATGTCTATTGGAATGAGTCACTGGCGGTTGTTTTTCATGGTGATTATAGAAACCTTTTTAATCGTTGGGTTGGCTGCCCCGATTGGTTTACTACTTGCCAGACTCACCGTCGCCTGGCTCCAACAGGAAGGCATTGACCTGACCGCATTTTATGAAGAAACCTATGCTAGTTTGGGTTTCAAACCGATTATTTATCCACATTTAGAAACAATATATTATTTTAGAATATTAATTATGGTAGCCATCGCTGCCCTGTTATCATCCCTTTACCCGGCTTATACCGCCTTCCGTTTGGAACCCGTAGAAGCCATCAGAAAAATATAAAAATGAAAAAATCAAATAATTCTTCTTTAGTTATAAAAACGAATAACCTCTCCAAAATTTACGAAACCGGAGCGGAACCCGTCAAGGCGGTCAATCAGGTGGATCTGGAAATTCAACGGGGAGAATTTACCGCACTCGTGGGTCCTTCCGGCTCCGGCAAAACGACTTTGCTCAACCTCATCGGCGGACTGGACAAACCCACTTCCGGGAAAGTTTGGATCAATAATATGGACATCACCCATCTCTCCAAAAATGATTTAATCCGTTTTAGATTAAAAAATATCGGATTTGTTTTTCAGGCATATAATCTTATCCCCGTTTTGACGGCCACGGAAAATATTGAGTTTGTCATGTTGCTTCAACGCTATTCCAAAAAGGAAAGACAGGCGAGAGTGCAGCAGTTGCTCAAAGAAATCGGGATGGAAGAAAAGGCTCATTCCCGCCCGGCTAAGTTGTCCGGCGGACAGCAACAGCGAGTTGCGGTTGCCCGTGCGCTGGCTTCTATGCCGCAATTCGTCCTCGCCGATGAACCCACCGCCAATCTCGATTCCAAAACCGCCGGAAAACTCCTCGACATGATGGCCCGCCTCAACCGGGAGGAAAATATGACCTTCATTTTTTCTACCCATGATCAACGGGTCATCCAGCGCGCAAGGCGGGTGATTACTTTGGTGGACGGGGCGATTGAATCGGATGTGACGCAGGAGGTGGAAAAATCACGAAGGCTTCCTACAAATTAAAAACAGGAGAAAAAATTTACCCCATACAAAAACAACAAAACTCCTCCCCGGCATCAGCTACGGGAATATGATAATCATCTGAGTATATGTTTTTTAATTTTATAATAGAATCTTTTTCGGGGTGTTTTACTTCCAAATCATAGCGAATGATAACCTTGGTATCAATAGGCGCATTGTAGTAAGTCCGCCAGGCATTTGCCTCGTTCATTCCGATGCAGCCATTGGAATAGGCTTTGCCCAGAGTGCGGGGATTGGTAGTGGGATGGATGAGCTGCCCGTTGCGGATGCCGTTGATTTCCGTTTCTATCCAGGGGATATACGGAAGTTTCGTCACCCGTTTATCGTCGCGGCGAGTAACCAGGTATTCATGGTTATCGACAGGATTAATATATCTTGGATTTTTATTTATTCTTACAATTTTCCCTACGCCGGTTTTGGTTCTCAGATCTAATTCTCTCCCGGCCATATCCAGAAAGCGGGTGCGGTTCTGCCCTACCCTTACGGGAAACGTGTGCAACACTTTTTTACCCCGCATAATTCTGAGTTTAAATTCGGGGATATTTACATCTATATAAGTTTGCTGCATTTGTTTTTGAAGCTGGATGATTTGCAGGGAATCCGGAATGCGAATGGTATCTCCTTTGTAAAAAACGGGCAATTTTCCGGGATCATATTCAAATATTCCCTTTTTCATCAGGCGGTAATAATCCGTCGCTTCCAGGCGATTGATGATCCAGTCATTGTGCTGAATGAGTTGGTGTTCTGTTATTTTATAATTTCGGGTAGAATCCAGATGCGCCTGAATATTTTTCAAATAGTCAAAAAAAAACCGCATTTCAATGGTGTCCTTTACCACCAGATTTTCAGGTCTGGGCTGTTCTACTTCATCCGGCACTTTGGGATATATGCTTTCTGCATTCCACCAGCCTACCATTACATAAGCCAACAAACCCAAAAGTGTTATTATATATAATAAAAAAACAGTGTTGTCGTAAATTCGCACAAAATTATTTGCTCTCATATTCATTTTTAAGGTATTTAAATAAATTTAATTGTCTGCAAAGTGAATAACCTCTACCCGATAAAAAATATCACACTCATCAAAAATCAATTCCTGATTCAGGATTTCCTCAAACTCCATCACGGTAGGTCTGATTCTGATTTGCACTTGTTCTCTTGTAGAAATATCTTCTACTCTGGTAATGGCTTTCAAAGCATGAATATTTTCAGGAAGCCGGGCAAGGAACAATCGTAAATTAAATTGATCATCCAGGGAAAGAATAAAAACTTCCCATTTTCGATTGTCCAGTTTTCTATTTAGAATTTGATTTCCTTTAAATGATTTTAATATATGATTCTCCCCCATTAAAAATAAGGTGTCCCGTTTTCTGACTCTTGAACGGATTGTATCATCTTTATAAAACATGGGCATGTACTGATCCAGTTTTTTAGAATACAACCTATCTCCCCGCATTTCCAAATCCCAAAGGGTATCCAGAGCCGGGGTTGTAACCTCAAAAGCATATAATTTTTCTTTATAAATTATATCGTTCTTTATATAAACAACAGAACTATCTGAGTCGCAAATGAATTTCCCTCTGAAAACCGGATTGATAAATGGCTCTGCCCGCAACCCTTCCGGTTGAGGACTTTTAAAGACCACTCCGGGTTCATCGCATCCGACCCACAACACAAGAACTAAACCCACCCATAACATCAAATAGCTATACTGTTTCATCTTTTTTTTTTAACAAATTGCTCTTTTTTAAAATGACAACTATTGAGGAAAATCATTTTAAAGGATGATCTGGATCAAGGTATGAGATAAAAAAAACGACCACCTTGCTAAAAAAAAAGTTATGGTTATTTCAATTTCAGAAAAACATCACAACGACCACAAACGCTGGAAAAACTTACTGGGATTTTATGAAGATGAAATAAAGATATACAATAAAGAACTTTTTATGCTTCAGGAAAAACATCCCGGGAATCTCTACATCGAAGAAGAAGTAGGCGATTATAAAAAATTCTTCCTGGAACTTTATCAGGAGGTAAAACTCATGCAGCATAAAGTCAATCAACATGAAAAACAAATAAGTAAGGGAATATTAAATGCAGACGGACTGTGGCAACACCATGAAATCAAGGAAAAAATGAAAGGTCTGGAAGATGATTTCAAAACCCTGAGAAAAGATTTTAGAAAATTCATGTCAATTCATATTTAA
>JAHDCK010000008.1:27423-35095 GCA_020629915.1 Saprospiraceae bacterium | reverse complement strand
ACAAATCAAAAACTCATCTCAACTTATTGACAGCACAAATTTGATTAGTTGCTTAATTGAGTTTAAGAAATTAACCGACGAATTTTTAACCAAGCGTTGTGCCCTGTAACCGTCAGGTGGGACACCTGACGGGAAAAACGTTTTCGTGTCAGGTGTCCCACCTGACACCAGCAACCAGCAAGCTTTATTTTCGTCGGTTATTTTCTGAAAACCAATAATTTTGTTTTACATTTTTAAAAAAAATTCCATAAAAAGGAAACATTCCCATTATTCCTCCCGTAAACTGAAAAGCACCCCTTCCTATACAACACTTTACTATGAAAACAATTGTACTCTCTTTTTTCGTTATGCTTTCCTGTGCCCTTTTTGCTCAGGATTCAACCTCAAAATCCAAAATTCCCCATCATAAGTCTCCTTCATTAGAACAAATTGCTACCTTAAATCAAATGGCAGCAAATGCTGCTAATGAAGACCCGGTCAAAGCACTGGATTATAGCAATGAAGCCCTGGAATTGGCGCAACGAGCCAATCATCCGGCTAGTATTGGTAACACGTATTTCAATCAGGGTTTGCTTTACAAGCAACGCAATGACGAGCGCCATGCACTGGATTGTTTTATCCATAGTTTAAAAATCCGGGAGCAGGCAGGGAATACAGAAAGTGCTGCTTTTTCTAATATAGAAATTGGAAATATATTTGCTAGAAGAAAGGATTTTAATAAAGCCCTTGAGTATTATAATAAAACATTAACCGTCTGGGATGAAGTAAGAAATTATCAGGGAGCCTCAATGGCTTATACTCAAATCGGGCAGGTTTTTTACGAGCAGGGAACGATTGGAAAAGCATTAAACGCTTTTGAAAATGCCCTGGAATACAGCATTCAATTAGAAGATTTTAAATCGGCTGCGGCCATTACTAATAAAATGGGTTCTATCCATGCTAAAACGGATAACCCGGAACAAGCCCTTGTTGCCTACCGGCAATCCCTTAACTTCCACCAACAAATCAAGGACATTGCCGGTGTGGCCAAGGCATACAATTCTATCACCGAGGTCATCATTACAGAAGCCAAAACAGACCCCGACTACTACGAAGAGGCAAGAGAAAATGCCGACCGTGCCCTGAGTCTCTGGGAAAGCCTGGGCGACCCGCTCCAAATTGCTACAACGAAAAAAAATATAGGTAAAATCCTGCTAGGTCAAGATAAAACACAGGAAGGTTACGCTCAACTCGAAGCCAGCCAGGCCATTATTCAACAGTTGGGGACGGCGCCAAAAGTGGATGAACTCTATGCCGAAATTGCCAATGCTTATGCCGAGGCCGGGAATTTTGAAACGGCTTTTTCGGTTCATAAAACCTATGCGCAGTATCACGATAGCTTATTCAACAAAGCCAAGGCGACGGCCATTCACGATTTGGAAACACGCTATACTTCTGAATTTGAAACAGAACAAAAAAGCCGCGCCATTGAAAAATTAACCCTAGCTAATCAGGTGCAACGCAGTCGTCAATATGCCGCCCTTGCGGTTATCCTTTTGGGTGGAATTTTAATGAGCGTGCTGTTTTTCAGTTACCGCCGCAAGCAAAAAGACAACCAGCTCCTCGCCGAGCAAAAAGATATTATCTCCCAACAATCTGCAGAAATCCAAATGCAAAACGATCAACTCGAAGACAATAATGCTAAGTTGGATGACCTCAATCAAAAACTCATTGCCGAGATGGGCGAACGGGAATCCATCGAAAAGGCTTCCTTCGAGCGCAATCATTTTCTCGCTACCCTCAGCCATGAAATGCGCACACCGATGAATGCCATTTTGGGGATGACGCATTTATTATTATCAGAAAATCCGACGCAGGAACAACTCACCCATCTTGAAACTTTACATTTTTCAGCGAATAGTTTAACAACTTTGATTCACGACGTATTGGATTTTTCTAAAATTGAAAGCGGGAAAATTACTTTTGAGAAAAAAGAATTTTCACTCACGGAACAACTCAAAAAAATCACGAACGATTTCCGGGTTCCGCTAGACAACCGCAACCTTAAATTGATCCTGGAAACGGATGAGTTTACACCGGAGATGATCAGGGGTGATGCCAAGCGTTTGCGACAGATTATTTCCAACCTCCTAAGCATTTCTATCAACAACACCCGCTCCGGCGGCGTTGAATTGCACACGGAAGTGCTGCATACGGAAGATCAGGAAGTGACACTTGGATTTACAATCTCAGATACGGGTTTGGGCTTTAATATGAAAAAATTAGAGGCGATGTTCAACAACTTCTCTCCGGCCAATTATGATCAAAATAGTTTGCTTAGAACCTCCGGATTGGGATTGACAATTGCCAAGCGTTTAGTAGAATTGCAGGACGGGACATTGAGCGTGGACAGCATTCCCGGGGAAGGAAATACGTTTACGATTTCCATGAAATTCCTAAGTGCAGAACCTGAAGCAGAATTGGCTCCGAGCGAAGTCGCTCCTGTTGATTATTCTTATTTAAAAAACAAAAATATTCTTATTGTAGAAGATAATAAAATCAATCAGCTTGTCGTTGCAAAGATTTTAAAAAAATATAATATAAAAACATCTGTAGCTAATCACGGGAAAGAAGCCCTCCAGATTATGGAGCAGGAAAACTTCGATTTGGTTTTGATGGATATTCAAATGCCGGTCATGGATGGCTACCAGGCCACTTCGGAAATTCGCCGGATGCCGGATTCCAGAAAAAGTACGATTCCGATTATTGCACTAACGGCTTCGGCCTTTGTGACGGAGAAGGAAAAAGCCGTGCTCTTTGGAATGAATGATCACGTGGGGAAACCGTTTACACCGGATCAGTTGATGGCAAAAATTCATGCTTGTATGCCGGAGGCAAGCTCTGAAAATAATCGGATGTAATAATTCACAAATCTCAACCCATTTGTTAAAGCCGTAGCGAAGCGAAGGTTTTGATAAATGAAGCAGTAATTGCAATAATTTTTTATATACAATTTAAAAACATCCTACAAAAGACCATTTATCAAAACCTCTCTCCGTTCGGATTTAACAAATGAAAACGGATACTGTGTAAACAAAAATCTTATTCACATTTTTCTTGACGTGCCGTATCCTCTTTTTTCGGAGGTGCGGCTTTTTTGTATCTTCGTTTTATGCAATCGACTCAACCACTCGCAGAACGGATGCGCCCCAAATCTCTGGACGATTTTCTGGGGCAGGAAGAACTCGTCGGACCAAAAGGCGTACTCCGGAAAGTACTCGAATCCGGTCGGGTTCCCTCCTTCATTTTGTGGGGGCCGCCGGGCGTGGGGAAGACGACCCTTGCCCGCATTTTTGCCAATACGCTGGATCGGCCTTTCCTCACCTTGAGTGCGATCAACTCCGGTGTCAAAGACATTCGGGAAGCTATCGAAAAAGCAAAGAAGCAAGCCTTTTTCAATCGACCCAATCCAATTTTATTTATAGATGAAATTCACAGGTTTAGTAAATCTCAGCAGGACTCTTTGCTGGGTGCGGTAGAAAAAGGCATCGTCACGCTGATAGGTGCGACGACCGAAAATCCTTCCTTTGAAGTTATCCCTGCTCTCTTGTCGCGTTGTCAGGTTTATGTTTTAAAACATTTGGGGAAAGACCAACTGTCTGCTTTGCTGAGTAACGCCCTGCGAAATGATGAGGTTTTAAAAAGCAAGAAAATAAATATAAAAGAATCAGATGCCTTAATGCGTTATTCCGGAGGAGATGCCCGAAAATTATTAAATGTTTTAGAAATCGTCATCAATGCTGCTACGGAAGAACCGATTGAAATAGACAACAAAACCGTAGAAGCCCGACTCCAACAAAATATTTTATTATATGATAAAAGTGGCGAGCAACACTACGACATCATCTCGGCTTATATCAAATCCATCCGGGGCAGCGATCCGAATGCGGCCGTATATTACCTCGCCCGGATGCTGGAAGGCGGAGAAGATATAAAATTTATTGCCAGGCGTTTGTTAATTTCTGCGGCGGAGGATATCGGGCTAGCCAATCCAAATGCGCTGCTGATTGCTACGAATTGCTTTGATGCGGTTAAGGTGATTGGAATGCCGGAGGCGAGGATCATTTTGTCGCAAGCAACGATTTATCTGGCGGCTTCTCCTAAGAGCAACTCCGCTTATCAGGCCATCAATCAGGCGCAGGCCCTCGTCCGCCAAACGGGAAATTTGTCTATCCCGCTCCACCTCCGCAACGCACCAACCCGGCTGATGAAGCAACTCAACTACGGCAAGGATTATAAATACAGTCATGCGTACAAGGGAAATTTTGAGGCGCAGGAATACCTCCCTGAAGATATAAAAAATTCTAAATTGTATCAGCCGCAGGAAAATGCGCAGGAGAAAAAATTACAGAGTTGGCTTCGGGAAAAGTGGAAGGAGAAGTATGGGTATTGATATTTTACATAAATAAAAAGCTTATAAATAATTCTCACTTCGATAACCCAGCGGAAAACAACAAATGTTATTTGCCTGATTTATTGATGTTTATTTTACCTATTTGTTCTTTTCCTTGATGAAAAGAACCAAAAATCAACGCCTTAATAAAATTCTTAACGCTTTTTCAGGGGCACAATCCTAAACAAAAAAAACTCGCCTTAATCACAAAGTTCTACCCAAATTATCCTAGGTTTTATATCTTCCATTTCCAATTATATATCTCTCCAGCTCAAACAGTTTTTTGTTTTTAACGGATTGTTCTCCCTGAAAAAGCTAAATTTTATTAGGGCGGATCTTCCATTGCTTAATCCTTGTTTTCCAATATAAAATACTTTGAGTAGAAAACAGGGATTAAGCACTCTTTCCCAAAACGGCCTTATTGATTTTAGTGGAGATAACGAGCAAAAACCGTTAAAAACAAAAAACTGTCCGAGCTTCTCCTATGCAAAATTAAAGAACAGAACCCAAGGAGGTATTCAATGAGTTTTTAAAGAGAAGGGGAAAAGGCGAGTTTTTTTTGTTTAGGTTTTTGCCGTTAGCGGAACGTTAAAAAATCAATAAAGCCTTGAACTTTGCTTCTTTGTTTCAAGACAAAGAAGAAATAAGAATATTTATTGCTACAATGTTTAAATGGAAAGCACGAAAAGTTTTTGAATCATTTACGAAAAATCAGTTTTTAGATGAATTAAACGCCATTCTTAACGACTTCCAAATTTCAATTTAGGCGGCCTAACTTCTTTCTGTAAGTTGTTCTTCAAAATATAAACCGATCCCCCTACCCCCTCTTGGCATAAAATATGTGGCATTTGTCTTGAATAGGGATGAGAGAATAATAAAATATACAAATTAAACGCAGTTATTTTTTGGGTTGGCAAGGCAAAAAATGCAGGCGATGCAGCGCATCGGCAAGGCTTTTTAACGCAGTCAACGTAAAAAAGAGCAAGTATAATTGGATATTTTATTGTTTTCTCATCCCTTATACTATTTTTGTAAAAACCCTCGTTTATTGACAAACAAAATCCACGAAATGAAATTTTCCCCGTTATTTGCGTTGTGTTTAATCCTCTCTATTGCTTTAAATTTAAACATCAACGCCCAGGGTGTAACCACCATCGCCCTCAATGATCAACTCAAAAGAACTCCACAATTAGACAGTTTTGACGGTGCCCTCACCAGGGGTATCCTCGATTTTCCGGTCAAAATTCACGTTGTTCGGGCTACTTCCAACAGTCCCGTCGTGACCGCTCCGGAAATGGAGGAACACCTCAAGCAATTGAATAAAGATTTTATCAAGTCCAATATCCGCTTCGTTCAAATCGGTGATATCAATACGATTTACGATAGAGACAACTTTGACTTCGATGCAGCTAATGAAGAAGCTTTCTGTGGCAAAAATGATGTGAAACATGTGATCAACATCTACATCTTCAACAGCATCACTTACAAAGGTCAAACGACCTGCGGTTATTCTTACTTCCCGACGGATGCCGTGAATAAGAATAATAAAACAAGGGTGCTGATGACCTTCGATTGCCTCCGCAAAGGAAAATACCTGGCGCACGAACTCGGCCACTTCTTCGCGCTGTACGATACAGCGGGTAGCGGTGGTAACGACAAAGAACTCGTCACACGAGAGGCTGGAAAGCGCAATTGCGAGAAGGCCGGGGATGAAATTTGTGATACACCTGCTGATCCCGGTGCCACGCCGGATCACGCGAAAGGCTGCGCTTATGTCAATTTGGATCGGGATGCGCTGGGTAAGGTTTATCGACCAGATTTGACGAATATCATGTCCAATGGTTCGCCGGAATGTCGCCGGAGATTCTCGCCGCAGCAACATGCTCGTATGAATTACGCCGCACTCCACGTCCGGGATTATTTGAAATTCCCGACGCGAGGTTTGGCATTGCCGGACAATCAGCTTTCTGGAAGTTTGTTGTTGGAAATTGCAGGACAACCGCTGAAGACTTCTCTGGACGCCAACTTATTCAAGAGCAATGATCCGTATTATAGTGGAACGAATTACCAGTTATTTATAGAAAATGACGAACCAGCATTCGTTTATGTCATTGGTTCGGATTTGACGAAAGCGAATCATTTGTTGTTCCCGGTGGAAGGACAGAAGGCTCTGTTGGATGAAGCCAATCGAAAACTTGCACTGCCTAATCAGGATCAGATGTACCAGATGGATGATACCAAAGGAAAAGATTATCTCTGTGTTTTATATTCTAAAAAACCATTGATAATTGACGGTATTCAGGCACAACTGAAAGAAGAAACTGGTACATTTATACAACGTTTGTACAAGGCACTGGGCGAGCGGGTCGTTCCTTCTAATTTGATAAAATATTCAAGTGATGACCGACTGAGATTCTCTGCGGACATGACAGAGACTGCTGATATCGTTCCGATTATTGTAGAAATCGATCACAAGTAATTCAATGATTCAATATTCCAATAGTACAATAGTACAATTTATCTTCACATTGGAATATTGAATTATTGAATCATTGGAATATTGAATTATAATTCTAAAATACTCAACATGAAAAATATCCTTTTATTTGTTTTTTGCTTATTTATAATGGCAGAAACGAGTTTTGCACAGGAAAATAAATGTGTTTCCGGGGAATGTTATACCGGAAAAGGCGTTTATCACTTCAAGGATGGAAGCATTTATGATGGAGAATTCATCAATGGCATCCAGCAGGGAAGTGGAACTTATACCTGGCCCAATGGCAACAAGTACGATGGCGAATGGGTCAACGGAAAGCGTCAGGGTATCGGGACTTTTGTGTGGGCAAATGGTCATCGCTTCATGGGCGTTTGGAAAAATGACAAGCGCAATGGCAAAGGTAAAATGACTTACCCCAACGGCACCTCCAAGGAAGGAGAATGGCGCAATGACAAATTTGTGGAAGGTTCTCAGCCTATCGCTAAGGCTCCGCCAAAGCCAAAGGCCGAAAAGCCCGCTCCTAAAAAGCCAAAAACGGTCAAAAAGAAACCACCCGTCCGCCCGGACAATGTGAAGCCGAGAGTTTATGTTACTCGCCCGGCTATGAAACCGGAGAAGGTTTTTGAGGTAACAACCCAAACGGTCATTATAGAAGGTATGGCAACGGATGATCAGGGCGTGGCATCGGTTCGGATCAATGGTTATGATGCGGCTTTGCAAAATCCACATGCTAAAAAAACCGA
>JAHDCK010000008.1:0-27323 GCA_020629915.1 Saprospiraceae bacterium | reverse complement strand
CATGCGATAGACAAGCAGGGCGTTCGTTCTGTTAGAATAAACGGTTTCAATGCCGACCTCAGCCACCCAAATTCTGCTAAAACGGATTTTTTCGCCAAGGTGCCGCTCGCCAAGGGACAAAATACGCTTTGGGTAGAGGCAACGGACGCTGCGGGAGCTTCCAGCAAGGAAGTTTTCACGGTGGATTTTCAGGCAAGCCGGGAGTTGACGAATGCTTTAGCTGAGGGGACAAATTATATGCTGGTTATCGGTGTGGACAAATATGAAAACTGGGGTGAATTATACAATGCAAAAAAAGATGCGAGAGATTTGCGGAATGAATTAGTGTCCCGTTACGATTTTGACCATAAAAATATCACGACGATTTTTGATGATAAAGCAACGGAGAAAAACATCCTCGGCGCTTTGAAGGATTTGTCCAAGAAGGTAAAACCACAGGATAATCTCCTGATTTTCTACTCTGGCCACGGGCATTTTGACGAAGAACTCAAGGAAGGTTATTGGGTTCCGGTAGATGGAGAAGTCGGTGATGTTTCCGGTTATATCGCCAATTCTCAGGTACAAAAATATTTAAGGGAAATCAATACGCAACATACGATGCTGATAGCGGACGCTTGCTTTTCCGGGTCGATGCTGAGTGAGCGCAGAGGATTTGTAGAAAATGTAGCGCGTTTTAAATCTCGTCGGGCATTGGTTTCCGGTCGGTTGGAAGTGGTTTCGGATGGAATGCGCGGGCAGAACAGCCCGTTCATGGATGCGATGCTGACTTACCTTAGAAATAACAGCAGTCCGGTTTTTGCAGCTTCACAGATGGAGCAATATGTAAAAATGACTGTGGCGAATAATACAGATCAACTTCCTCAGAATGGAGCGATTATGAATGTTGGTGATAAAGGAGGGGAGTTTGTATTTAAACTGAAAAAATAAGATTAGGAGTCAAAGATTTTCATCAGGGGACGCCTGATGAAGCATTTTTTTGATTTTAGCCCTACACAACCAAGTGAAAAGAAAAAGCCATCGCAAATTGCGATGGCTTTTTTCATAACTATTTTTGACTTTTCTCCCTCGTTATAATATTCTAATAAAATAATATACGTGAAAGATTGGGTTAGAATTTTAACCGAACAATTGTAAAACATCCTGGATCAACTGACCCGTCGTTTCTGTTCTGGTAGCCGGACCTCCGCCACTACTAGCATTTCCAATCATCAAACTTGCGATCAGGCACAATACAAATAGTGCAATGGCTAATCCCCAGGTTGCTTTTTCTATAAAATCAGTTGAACGAGCTGCTCCCAGCATTTGGTTACCCAATCCGCCACCGAAGGTAGAGTCAATTCCTCCTCCTTTTGGGTTTTGAATCAAAACGGCTCCCATCAAAAGGAAAGCAACTAATGCAATCAATATGGTAATTCCCATTAACATAATTACAAACTTTTTAAATTTTCAATTTGGGTTGCAAAGTAACTACTTTTTTCCGGGAATTTCAACTTTAACACTTCATACATTTGAATTGCCTCCTTCTTTTTTCCCTGAATGGCTAAAATCTTGGCTAAGGTCTCGGAAGCGATATCTGGATTGGCTGACAGACTTTTCTCTGCTAGTTCCACTATACCATTTTTCTTCCGGGCTTTCTTTTTCTTCTTCTTTTTCAATGCCAGCATAAAAGCGCGGGCTTCCTGCTTCCCTTTTTTCTGCTTTTTCTTTTTACTTTTTTTAGAATCTGCTTTTTTCTCTTTGGCTATAAGTTTGAGTTTTCCCTTTTTCTCCTTGGACTTTTTTTTCTTTTTGGACTTCTTCTTTTTTGAAATCACTACTTCTTCAGCAGGTTCTTCAGAATGAGGTTCGCCCAATTCTTCTGGCTCCGGTAAAATTTCTTCTGGCAGCGGAACGGCTTCTACCTCCAAATCTGGTGTCCACTCTTCCTCCGTTTCCGGCATTTCAACTTCCGGCTCTTCTGGGTCAGGATTTGACTCTTCTTCCAACTCCGGCAATCCCAAAACGGGTTCTTCTTCCCCAGCAGGCTCCGCCACAATTGGTTCTGTCTTTTCCATTTCTTCTTCAGGTGCTTCTGTATATTCTGGTTCTCCTTCTTGGTTTTCTTCTACCGTTTGTTCCAGATTTTTAAGGAAGGCAGCAAAAGAACTAAGTTCCATTCCCGGCAATTCCGGTTCGGGAATCTCTGCTTCGATTTGCTCCAGGACAGACGAGGTCGTTTCTTCTAATTCTTCTTCATCAGTTGTATTGCCTTCTACTTCCAGTTCATCCGGTGTAGCGATTTCAGGATTTTCAGGCAGGGTAAATTCATCCGGCTCCGGCTCATTGATATCCTCTGTTTCCTCAACGATGTCGTGAATACTTTCGTATAACCCTTCCTGGTTGTTTTCCAAAGTTTCTTCGTCTGGGATAGCGGTTGGGACGATGGCAACCGGATTGTTTTCAGTAGTTTCGATTTCGACTTCATTTTCAGGTACTTCTTCGAATAATTCCTCATCAAAACCCTCCTGAATATCTTCCATTTCTTCCAGAACTGCATCTAACAAGGAATCCTGTTCTTCTGCTATGGGTTCTGCCAAAATGGGTTCCGGTAGTTCTTCCTCTACTGTTGTCAAATCCAGAGTTTCCTCTGCTTCCTGCTCTGTCTCAAAATTAAATTCAAAAGGCACGGCCTCTGTGGTAGAAATATGAGAAGTTTCTACGGCTTCCGGGTCGAGGGTCAGGTCGATAAAAGATTTAAGCTGCTCGCGGTCGGGGGCATAGACGGCAGCTAGTTTGAGATCCCGATTATAGGAAGGGCGGTCCTCCATTTTGGCTTTTTTTACCAAAATAAACCGCAGCAAGGAGCAATAGGGATATTGAATCGCCAAACTCTTGATTTCGTGGAAACTGTAATTTTCCAGCAAAATAGGGTTTCTGATGAGCTGAATAAATAATTCCGAAGTCATACCTGCAAGTTAAGGAGAATTTGGGAAAATTGAAATATAGCACTCAATTCGAATCAAGAAGGATTTTTGTTTGATAAAAATCACCTACGCCGAAACGCTCATAGCGAGTTTGTCCCGATAGAATCATCGGGGTTTTAACCGCTTTAACACAGGTTAAAAACCTGTTGACGCATTTCGGATTAGGCACAGCCTAATCCGGTCAGAATGTATTTATGTACAGAAAGTGCTTCATGTAGTAGTGTGATAATATTCGTCGGTTTAAATTACTTACTTGCTTAAAATCAAATCACTATAAGATTCGGATATCAGATCTTCTTCTGGTATTTCAAACAGTCCCATATAATAATTACATTGACCCAGCAATATTTTTTTCATCCGAAGGTTCTTTTGATCAATTGCTTCTATCTCTACAAAGTTTCCCAAACCTTTTACTTCATCAATATGAAATTTCACATTTTCTATAAAATAAATTTCTCTTTGTTTATCGACAACAACTTTTACTCCCAGGGCTTTCGTCAGGCAGGATTTTAATTCAGAATTTTTTCCGGTTGGAACAAGTGTCACTTCCGATGCTTTTGGGCCATCCTGATCCGGACGGATATAATGAATCAAATTATTTTCTATATTTCCTTCTCTTAATTTTAAGCGTCCGTTTGGAACGACAAAGTAAGTATCCACCTGATGATCTGTTCCTTTGTATTCCGCTTCGTATTCCATTAAAATTTCCCTAATACGTTTAGGGTTACTACATTTTGCTTTGATTTCAATATTTAAGTGGGCCATATTTTTTACTTTTGACAAAAATAAAAAAATGAAAGCACTCGTACTGGAAGAATTAAATAAAGGATTAAATTATAAAGAAATTCAACCCGAATCCAAAGCCGGAGAAGTCACTGTCCAACTTAAAGCTGCTGCGCTGAATCACCGGGATGTTTGGATAACGAAAGGATTGTATCCGGGCATTGAGTTCGGAACTATTCTTGGTTCTGATGGAGCCGGATTATACAATAATAAAAAATATATTATAAATCCCAGCTTTGATTGGGGTGATAATCCAAGAGTGCAATCCGGTCGTTATAATATTCTCGGCCTGCCTCGCCCAGGCACTTTTGCGGAAAGCGTATCTGTCCCTGAAGAAAATCTTGTTCCCATGCCAGAGCATCTCAGCTGGCAACAAGCAGCAGCACTCCCCCTGGCCGGACTTACGGCCTACCGCGCTTTGTTTTCCCGGTGCGAACTGAAGGCAGGAGAAAACGTTTTGATTTCAGGGGTTGGCGGAGGTGTTGCCCTGTTTGCCTTTCAGTTTGCGGTGGCTGCCGGAGCCAATGTTTGGGTGACTTCCGGTTCGGAAGAGAAAATTGAAAAGGCTATTTCTCTGGGTGCAAAGGGGGGCGTGAATTACAAAAATGAAGATTGGTTCAAGGAGCTGATGCGACGGTCTGGTGGTGTGGATGTCATCATAGACAGTGCGGCAGGCGACGGGTTTAAGCAGTTTATTAAGGTGGCTAATCCGGGAGGGCGCATTGCTTTTTATGGCGGCACCAAAGGTAAAATCAATGGCCTGAATCCTCAGCTTATTTTTTGGAAACAGTTAAATATTTTTGGTTCAACGATGGGCAGCCCGGAAGAATTTAAAAAAATGGTATCTTTTGTAAACGAATACAAAGTTATTCCTGTAGTGGATTCTACTTTTGAGTTATCGAATGGAAATGCGGCATTGGAGCGAATGGATGCCGGAAAGCAATTTGGCAAAATCGTATTAAATATTTCTTAATCTCTACTCATTAGCCTTAGCAGCTATTGCCAGACTGTCTTGATTTTTCATACATTTAAAGTGTCCCTTTGGGCATTTTTTATAACCAATTTTAGAACAGGGGCGACATTTTAAATTTTCTATCTGAAAAACAGTACTTTTATTCATATCCTTTAAATATGGATACATCCCAAACTCCGGGATGGTATTGCCCCAGACAGAAATGATTTCTTTTTGGAAAGCGGCAGCGATGTGCATCATGCCCGTATCATGGGTCATAACTTTTTTGGCATTCCGGATAACGAGTGCTGACTGATGTAAACTTGTTTTCCCGCAGAGGTTGACCACATTTTCTCCGATGATTTTTTGCACCCGCTCTCCTACTTGTTCATCCCCCGGTCCGCCAAGTAATACAACTTTATCTTTTATATGTTTACAGATTTCAATAATTTTATTTTCAGGTAATCTTTTAGTTGCATGAGCCGCACCAATGGCAAATCCGATGTATTCGCCTTTTGCAATTTTATATTTATTATAATCAAATTCAATTTCATCCGGGATAAAATAATCCAGCCCTTCTTTATCGTTTTTCACGCCAAGAGATTTCACGGTTTCCAGATAGCGATCCACGATATGAATATCCGGCAGGCGATTGATTTTAAAATTAACCATCAGCCATTTCTGGATATTTATTTTATTAAAAGAAAAAGAGGTTCCCTTCAGGCTCGCCTTCACTCTTTGTGTTCGCAAATTATTATGTAAATCAATAATATACTTGAATTTTTCCTGCTTAAGTATAGAAAGAACTTCAGCCACCTCTTTTTCTATCGTCCAGATTTTATCTATGAAAGGATTTGCCTCAAGAAGAGAGGAATAAGACTTTTTGGTGAGATAGTGAATTTCGGCATTAGTTTGTTTTTTCAAACAACGAATCACAGGAGTCGTCAATACAATATCTCCAATAGAACTAAAGCGAATAATTAATATTTTCATATAAAATTATTCCTTTTTTCTCTTTGAGAATTGTGTTCCAAATACATAATCCCAAAATACACTACTCACCCCAAAGCCATTCTTATCATCCTGAAAATGATGCACCATGTGATGTTCTTTTATTGCTTTCCAAAGCGGATGTTTTATAGAATGAATATGATGAATAGCATAGTGCATCATATCATATATTAAATACCCAATGACAAATCCAGCGAAGAAAGGAGCAGCCAAAACTACTCCAAAAATAATTTTAAAAATATAATAAAAAAGGAAAGCTAAGGGAACAGAAACGGTAGGAACCATTACCAGCCTCAAAGAGTCATTTGGGTAATCGTGATGTACACCGTGAAAAATAAAGTGAATGCGCTGTCCCAATTTGCCAGGTAATTTTGAATGAAAGATAAATCGATGTAAAAGGTATTCGGTAATTGTCCAAATTATAAAACCACCTATTATCCCAAGACTTATTTTAAAAAAAGATAAATTTAAAACAAAAAAAGATTGATATAAAAAATAAAATACAACTGGCAAGAAAATAAAAAGAGGTACGGACCAATGTACTCGTGTCAGGTAGTTTAACACAGAGTTGCTAAACATATCCGGAGATTCATCCTTGGCAGAAACGAATTTTTTGGGCATTGTGATTACATTAAAACCAAACCAAAATTATAAAAAAAACTGCACTTGCCCACAAAGGGCAAGGCAGTTCTAAGTTGGTTTTCCCAAAAACTAATGTCCTAAATTATGTACTTGATTAACTTCCCTTGACAGAGTAGCTGCCATCCAGTTTCGCTCCAGGCTCAACGGATAAATTTCTTGCAACAACAGTCCCTTTAACCCGAGCAGTACTGGAGAGCGAAATAGATTCAACAACCTCAATATCTCCATCAAAACCACCTTCAATGGCAGTATTGGCCGTTTTCATTTTCCCTTCAATTCGTCCTTGCTGGCCAATCACAATCCGCGATTGGCAATCTATCTCACCGACGAGTTTACCGTCCAACCGGATATTAGCATCAGAGGTAATTTTACCTTCAATGACAGTATCCGAGCAGATCACACTTGTTAAATTGGAATTTCCGGGTGTTTTAGATGCGGTAGTCTCAGGTGAAGTCTTCGTAGATTTCACCTGCTTTTTGAAAAGAGCCATAAGTGGTTAATTTAAGTATTTTAAAAAGGTGTTTGCAGCTTATTTGCTACTAAAAACATCCTCAACAATAATACAACAAAAGCCCTGTTACACCTAATTTTCCTGACATTTTTATGACAAAAAAACCCTGAACCGCATTGGTTCAGGGTTTGTATGGGTGTTTTGAGTTAATTTTCTATTCTTCAAATATTATCCTCCAAAATCATCGAAAGCGATATTCTCTTCTGGTACACCCAGCTCATCCAAGGTTCGGATAACCGACGCATTCATGAGTGGTGGCCCACAGAAATAATATTCAATTTCTTCCGGCTCCGGGTGATTTTTCAGGTATTCTTCATAACATACTTGCATGATATATCCTTTAAACCCATCTCCTGCTCCATCTAGATCTGCCTTTACCTGCCAGTTATCTTCCGGGAGTGGATTATCCAGGGCTACATAAAATCTAAAGTTTGGAAATTCTTTTTCTATCGCACGGAATTCCTTTATATAAAACAATTCTCTACGCGTACGCCCTCCATACCAGAACGACACTTTTCTATCCGTCGTCTTCAAGGTGTGGAACAGGTGGAACAAGTGCGAACGAAGCGGAGCCATTCCGGCACCTCCTCCGATATACACCATTTCCTTCTTAGTCGGCTTGATAAAAAATTCTCCGTAAGGACCGGAAATCATCACCTTGTCACCAGGCTTACATCCGAAGACGTAGGAAGAACAAACACCAGGGTTGACATTCATCCAGGTATTCTTGGCGCGATCCCATGGTGGCGTAGCAATACGTATATTTAACATTACGATATTCCCTTCTGCTGGGTGATTGGCCATAGAGTAGGCTCTAAACTGCGGCTCGTCATTTTTCATTTTCAAACCCCACAACTTGAATTTATCCCACTCGGACTGGTACTTATCTTTACCTGCAGGATCACTTGGATGCGGCGCAATGTCCATGTCTTTATATTCTACCTCAATAACAGGCACGTCAATTTGAATATATCCTCCGGATTCAAAATGCAGGGTTTCGCCTTCTGGTAATTTTACCACAAACTCCTTGATAAAAGAAGCTACGTTATAATTGGAAACCACTTCGCATTCCCATTTTTTAATTCCGAAGATTTCCTCATCCACTCGGATTTTCATATTCTCCTTCACCTTGACCTGGCAAGCCAATCGCCAGTTTTCTCTCGCTTCCTTACGGGTGAGGTGGTTCATTTCTGTAGGTAGAACATCTCCTCCTCCTTCGTCCACCTGGCACAAACACATAGCGCAGGTTCCACCTCCACCACAAGCAGAGGGTAGGAAAATATTTTGTTCAGATAGAACGCCAAGCAGGGTTCCACCCGGATTCACGACCATTGGCTTGTCATCATCTCCGTTTACGACAATGCTAACTTCACCTTGAGGTAACAGTTGCCTTCTGGCATAAATTAACATGAAAGACAAGAGCAGGATTACTCCGATAAATACAATTAAGGCTCCAATTATAGTTGAAATCATTGTATAAAATATTTTTAAATAAAATTACCATTTCGCAGATTTATTGAGTTTAAGCAATTAACCAACGAATTTTTTAAGACTATTTGTATCGCAGACTTTAGTCTGCAACTGAGCTTTGCAAGGCAGGCTAAAGCCTACTATACATTTTTTTAAAATACGAATTACTTAATTCCCATCAACTGTCCCGCATCAATTCCCATCAAACTCATAAACGCAATTCCCATCAATCCAGTCAAAATAAAAGCCATTCCCAATCCACGTAACGCAGGTGGAACATTTGAATATTTAATTTTTTCACGGATAGCTGCAATGGCAATAATGGCTAAAAACCAGCCCACACCAGAACCCAATCCAAAGACGACAGATTGACCGAAGTCATATTCTCTGGCCACCATAAAAAGAGAGCCTCCAAGGATGGCGCAGTTTACGGTAATCAACGGAAGGAAAATCCCCAGTGAGTTGTATAAGGCCGGAGAGTTTTTCTCGATGATCATTTCTACGAGTTGTACCATAGAAGCAATTACCCCGATAAACAAAATGAACCGAAGGAAAGTCAGGTCTGCACCAATTAAAGCACCAAATCCTCTGGATTCACTTAGGAGATATTCGCTAATCACCCAGTTGATTGGCATGGTAATGCCCAAAACAAAGATAACCGCCAGTCCCAAACCGAATGCTGTTTTTACAGTTTTGGAAACGGCTAAGTAGGAACACATTCCGAGGAAATAGGCCAAGACCATATTTTCCACAAATGCAGCTTTGATAAAAAGATCTACGTATTCCATTTATATGAGTTTATTATTTTTTTTAAATTTTATTATAATTAAAAATTAGTTCTTTAGTCAAGTTATGACTTTAAGTCGCAAACTGACTTCGCATTATCCCTTACGATACATCAACTAATTTTGTATTATAACTTCTTTGTATCCAAATTAAAACACCAATCACAAACATCGCAGAAGCAGGCAATACCATCAGGTTGTTATTGGCGTACCAGCCAAACATGGTACCTTGCCACCCTGCTGCCGTGGTATTGATCATATAATCAGTAGTATTTCCGATAATTGGGAAACCAGCAATCGTTCCTTTTCCAAAGAACTCCTTGATAACGGCAACGATAATCAGGATAGCTCCGTATCCCAATCCGTTTCCGACACCATCCAGGAAAGAACGCCAGGGTTTGTTCGCCATAGCGAAGGCTTCCAGGCGACCCATGATGATACAATTGGTAATAATCAACCCGATATAAACGGTTAATTGTTTATATAAATCAAATGACATTGCTTTAAGTGTCAACTCCACTACGGTTACAAGTGTTGCGATAACGACGAGTTGCACGATCATCCGCACCTGTTTCGGAATGCTGTTTCTCAAAAGAGAAATGATCAGATTTGCAAAAGCACATACGAAGACCACCGCAATGGAAATCACGACAGACGGCACCACCATCGTCGTTACCGCCAGCGCAGAACAAATCCCCAATACCTGAACCGTGATCGGGTTGTTGTCATTGAGCGGATCGGTGAGTAATTTTCTTTCTTTTTTGCCTAACCAGGCTTCCTGATTTTTTACTGCTGTTTCAGCCATAATTGACTTTTTATTTTAAGTAAACAAACTTATTAGTTTTAGAAATTAACCGACAAAAATAAATCCTGCTTGTTACTTGTGTCAGGTGGAACACCTGACACGAAAACTCTTTTCCCGTCAGGTGTTCCACCTGACGGCTACAGGGTACTAAAATTCGGCGGTTTATTATTTAATCTCAATTAGTTTGTTAAATATGTAAAATTATACTAAAAGGCCAGAGCCTAATTACTTTATAACATTCGCCTTTTTAAAATAAGGCGTATAAACTGCTAATCCTCGTTGCATCATTTCAGAAACGCCATTAGCTGTAATGGTCGCTCCGGAAATTCCATCCACTTCAATGCGATCATTTTTCGCACCACCTTTTCTAACTAAAACGGAGGTAAAATTCCCGGCTTCGTCGTAGAGATTTTTACCGGCAAATTGACCATACCAGGCTTTGTTGTCCTTGATCTCCGCACCCAAACCTGGCGTTTCCGCAGCGTGGTCAAATGCCACACCTACGACTGATTTACCATCTTCCTTTACGGCAATATATCCCCAAATAGCATCCCAAAGTCCTTTTCCTCTCACGCCCATGATATAGCGTTTACTTCCGCCATCTTCATAAACATACAAAGGGTAACGGCGATTTTCCAGTGGCTTTTTAGCCTCTTTATCCATTTCAACCGCCTCGGCACTCAGCCCTTCAACGACATCTCCATTCGCATCAATGACTAATTCCTTTACCTTGGATTTAAACAGTTCTTCTACCTGCTGGTCATTCAAATCACCAACGTTTTCCAGTTCTGTTCTAAGAGAACTGATAACCTGTTTTTTCGTATATACTTTTTTATTAAAATCGTGAATAGGTTTCAGGACAGAATACATCCCTGAAAGCAACAAGGCACAAACACCCGTTAACATCACGACGAATACGACAGTTTTTCCAGTATCTGACACGTTTATATTATTTTACGTTTTATTATAATAAAATTAATGCGCAACTGTTTCCTCTACAACTTCCACCTCTTTGGCGGCAAAACCTCTGCGCTCCAATGCTTCTTCTGCCCTTTTGGCTCTTCTGCCCATATTGGATTCTACCACATAGTGATCGATAAGCGGAGCGAAAGCATTCATAAATAAAATCGCCAACATCCATCCTTCCGGATAAGCCGGATTAGTAACGCGAACGATCATACCAACCATACCAATCATAAATCCATAGATCCATTTTCCGGTTTCAGTTGCACAAGCAGTTACCGGATCAGTTGCCATGAATGCCATTGCAAAGAAAAAAGAACCAAGGTAGAATTGATAAATCCAAGGAACTTCCATAAAAGGAGTTGCGCCCCAAAGGTTGAACAACCAGGCAGTAATAGCTGCACCAAGAAGCATGGATAACATAATTCGCCAGTTACCAATTCCGGTAAAGACCAGGAATAATGCTCCTACGATGATAAGCGGTTTACAAGTTTCTCCGATAGAACCTGGAATCGCTCCCCACCATAATTGCAGGGTAGTATAATCTACCAAAACAGCATCCCAGCCATCTTTGGCTGCGATTGCCATTGGCGTAGCTCCCGAAAATCCATCGGCCACAGCCTGCCCTCCGGCCCCAAAGGTCGAGAAGCCAAACAGTCCAAACAGCCAGTCAGCCATTCCATGAAACATGCCATAAGTTTGTCCAAAGAAATCATTGTTTGCACCCTTGACAATACCAGATACCCAAACTTCATCCCCAGAGATTTCAGTTGGATAAGCGAAGAAGATAAACACCCGTGCAAGCAGGGCAATATTAAAAATATTCATTCCTGTTCCACCAAAGGCTTCCTTTCCGATTACTACTGCGAAAACAACAGCAACAGCCAACATCCAAAGTGGTAAATCCGGTGGCATAATCAAGGGAATCAACGCTCCGGAGACGAGAAATCCTTCCTCGATTCCGTGCCCGCGCTTGGCCGCATACCAAAACTCAATCCCAAGTCCCACGACATTTGCAACAATAAACAGCGGTAATAGTTTTATCAAACCGTGTACGACTTTCAGGTGGAAAGCATCGAGATAACCAGCATGCTGACCTAAAGCCACAAAGTGCTGATGACCGATATTCCAGGTTCCAAGGAGATAGCAAAACTGCATGGCTAAGACAACCATGATCATGGTACGCTTTAAATCCATTCCATCCCGGATATGAACACCTCCTTTAGTCGTATGATTGGGTGCATAGAGAAAGGTAAAAAACCCATCAAAAACGGCATGCATCAGCGGCGATTTTTCCTTATCGGGTTCTATTCTTTCCAGAAAATTTAAAAATTTATTGTCACTCATATTGTGCGCATTATGCGTTTTATATTAAAACAAATTTTATTTTACAAATATCTATTTCCCTATCCTTGCTCTCTAATCATTTCCAGACCATCTGCAAGAATCTCCTGCAAGGGTTGCTTGGAAGTACAAACAAACTCGCAGATAGCAATATCCTCAGGAGCCAGCTCGTAGATGCCCAGTCCTTCCATTCGCTCAAAGTCACCGGCCATAATAGACTTACATAGCAATTGCGGATATATGTCCATTGGCAATACACTTTCATATTGTCCCGTCACCACGAAGGCGCGTTTTTCTCCATGTGTATTGGTAGAAACTTCAAATTTTTGATCGCTAAATATATTGGGAAAAGTTTTAGATATACTAGGGCGGGATTTTAATGGCAACAACCATCCGAACATTTCATATTCATTTCCTTCTGGTATAACGGTGATTTGATCATCGTAAAATCCAAGGAAACCATCTTGCGCTACTTGTTTCCCTGTGAGTACATCACCAGAGATTACCCGCACATTATCTTCTTTCAAATTATCTTTCAGCAAAGCATCGAGAGAAGCACCTTGCTTTACTCTGAAATATCTTGGATTGGAAACACTTTGTCCGGTAACCGCTACTACTCGCGAAGCATCGTAAACCCGATCGAGAAATAACGTTCCAATGGTAATAACTTCTTGAACGCCAAGCACCCAAACCATATCGCCTTTATTGATAGGTTCTGTGTGGTGGATTTGAACACCAACATTTCCGGCCGGGTGTGGCCCGCTAAAATAATTCTTTACAACGCCCGTCGCCCCGGATACTGCGGGTGGAACATATCCATCTCCGTTCATTCCAAGAAAAACACTTCCACTCGTCAGGCGATTCAAAACATCAAGTCCTTTCTGAAACTGCATTTCCTTCCCATTCAAGATCATGCTTGTCTTTGGAGCCAGCGGAGCGGTACTGAATGTAGAGATAAAAATATCTCTTGGAATTTCGTTAGGCTCCGGAATCAACTCAAACGGACGTTGTCGGAGCAAAGCCCAAACACCCGACTCCAACATATAGTTTACTAAATCCTCACGGGAACTGGTCTGCCAGTTGAAAGCCTCGAAGGTTTTATTTTTTTGTTCTTTATCTGCCAGAATAACTACTTCAGCGATAGAGCGCTTTGCTCCACGGTTGATAGCAACGACTTCACCGCTTACTGGTGCGACGTATTTTACTTCCGGTCTTTTTTTATCAAAAAATAAAACATCCCCGGCCATAACTTCATCACCAACAATAGGTACTACTTTTGGAATAGGGGAAATGCCTTGAAAATCTGTTGGTTTTACAGCATATCGCGTTACAGGAACAGCATCAAGTCGCTCGACTGCTTCACCTTCCAGATTGATATTATAACCTTTTTTTAATTTGACCGTTGAACCGCCGGAGGTGGCAGATGTGCCTCCCTTTGCATTGCTCACCTCGGCATTGCTGTCTCCTAAAAGGCTTTCACCCACATATAAAACAGCCAATAATACCAAAACCGCCAGTACTGCAATCAAAATTATAGCAGGAGAAAAATAACTTCCACCTGCAGATTGTGCAGCAATAGTTTCAACAAAAAGCAGGGCGAGCAGAAGAAGGGATGGTCGCAGGAATATCTTTGTCATATTTTATAAAATATTTATATAAAAAACCCTGAAACTGAGTAAAGCGTATTAGGGCTTTTCAAATTCCCTGCAAAGATATAATAACCTGTGTTAAAATGATAATATCCCTCTAACTTTCCAACCGGAAAAAGGGAAAAGTAAAGGGCATTCCTTATAAAAAGAAATGCCCTTTAATAAACATCATTACGAAAAATTGATTATAAACAAACTTTCTGCAATAATGTTTAATATTTAAGGAAAAGTGCATTAATAAATTTCACTATTCCTACACCACTAATCAAAGATTATTCGGTATCTGCTTCGGCCTGATAAGTCTCTCGCTCCTTCATGCGTTGGTATGCTTCTTCATCTGCAACAAACAATCGCTTGAATTTGCGCAAACCGGTACCTGCAGGAATTCGTTTTCCAACGATTACATTTTCCTTCAGACCCAACAAGTGATCCACCCGCGCTCCAATAGCTGCGGTACTCAATACTTTAGTCGTTTCCTGGAAGGAAGCGGCTGAAATCCAGCTACTTGTGCCCAATGATGCTTTGGTAATACCTTGCAAAACAGGGAATGAGGTAGCAGGAATTGCGTTTCTGGTTTCCACGAGTTTTTTATCATTTCTACGCAACAGAGAATTTTCTTCTCGTAACTGACGAACCGTGACGATTTGTCCGGCGCTCATATTGGAGGATTCTCCGGGTTCTGTTACAACCAGTTTATCGTAGATGCGATCATTTTCCTCAAGGAAATCGAATTTATCCACGGCTCCGCCTTCCAAGAAAAGCGTATCTCCTGAATCTTCGATTTGAACGCGGCGCATCATTTGGCGCACGATAATCTCCATGTGTTTATCGTTAATTGGAATACCCTGAGAACGATAAACCTCCTGGACACCATTTACTAAGTATTGCTGTACTGCAAACGGTCCTTTGATATTTAAAATATCTCTTGGAGCGATGGCACCATCGGATAATTGTGTCCCTGCCCGAACGAAGTCACCTTCCTGAACGAGAATGTGCTTGGATAAACCAACCATGTACTTACGACGCTGACCATCTTTTGCTTCCACGATCACCTCTTGATTTCCACGCTTGATTTTTCCGAAGGAAACAATACCATCGATCTCGGCAGTAACCGCAGGATTCGATGGGTTTCTGGCCTCGAATAATTCTGTTACCCGTGGCAGACCCCCCGTAATATCCTGGATTTTACCCAGTTTTCTAGGAATTTTAACTAACTGATCTCCCCCTTTTACATCTTGACCTTCATTTACTGAAAGGTGAGCTCCTACCGGGAGAGAGTATGATTTCAGTACTTCACCATCCGCATCTGTAATTTGGATAGTAGGTACTTTCTTCCGTTTTTTCGCCTCGATGATTACTTTTTCGGCGTGCATGGTTGCTTCGTCCAGCTCCTCCCGATAAGTAATACCTTCATCCATATTTTCAAATTTTACCAAACCTGAAAATTCAGAAAGGATAACAGCATTATAAGGATCCCACCCACAGATGACTTCTCCTTTTTTGATTTTATCTCCATCTTTTTTAAAGAGCTGTGCTCCATAAGGCAGATAGTTATTCATCAACATTTTACCATTATCATCATAGATTCTAACCTCTGCAGAACGAGCCAGCACCATCATTTTCTTTTCACCGCCATCTTCCTGCTCTACTGTTCGGAGACTATCGAAACGAATGATTCCATCAAATCTGGAAACCATTTCATCTTCCTGCTTGGTTACAGAGGCGATACCCCCAACGTGGAAGGTACGAAGCGTCAACTGTGTACCCGGCTCTCCAATGGACTGGGCAGCAATGATACCAACGGCATCTCCCATGTCCGCCATTCTTCCTGTCGCCAGATTTTTTCCGTAACATTTTTTACAAATCCCTCTTCGGGTTTCACAAGTTAATACGGAGCGAACAGATACTGTTTCTATTCCCAGCTTTTCAATCTTTTTAGCCATTACTGGTGTAATGTACTCTGACGCCCCGAGAATAACTTCCTCAGAATTAGGTAAGTAAACATCATCCAGAGCAAAACGCCCTTCAATTCTATCAGAAAGAGAAACGATAATATCTTCATTATTATCTTTTACCGCACTTACCTCAATTCCTCTCAAGGTATCACAATCTTCTTCCGTAATTACCACATCCTGAGATACGTCCACTAAACGACGAGTCAAGTAACCAGCATCTGCTGTTTTTAGGGCCGTATCGGCCAAACCTTTACGGGCACCGTGTGTAGACAGGAAGTATTCTAGTACAGATAATCCTTCGAGGAAGTTAGATAGAATAGGGTTTTCGATGATCGCCCCTCCGGTATCACCAGATTTTCTTGGCTTGGCCATCAGTCCCCGAAGTCCACATAACTGCTTAATTTGCTGCTTGGAACCACGAGCACCGGAGTCCAACATCATATATACCGAGTTGAATCCTTGCTTGTGCTCAGCCAACTCTTTCATTAAGTTATCTGTAATATGATTATCCGCTTTTGTCCAGGCATCAATTGTTTTATTATAACGCTCGTTATTGGTAATAAAACCATTGTGATAATTATCCCAAACATCATCTACTTCTTCGCGAGCCTTTTCAAGAGTCAATTTCTTAGCAGAGGGCTCAATCAAATCTCCAAGGTTAAAGGACAATCCTCCTTTGAAAGACCAAAGGAATCCCATATCCTTGATATCATCCAACATTCGTGCTGTTGTTTCAAAGCTCGTTCGATTGATAATATCACGGATAACTATTCGAAGATTCTTTTTAGTTAAAATCAAATTGACAAAAGGAACTGTCTCCGGTACTTTGGAGTTGAATAAAATTCTACCCACGGTAGTATCAATGAGCTTCGTTACTAGCTGCTCATCTTCTTCTACTACTGCGCGCACTTTCACCCAGGCATGTAATTCTACTTTTCCTTCATTAAAAGCAATCATAGCTTCCTCTTCAGAGTAGAATTTCAATCCTTCTCCTTTCACCTTTACCTCATCAGTAGATTTTTTACCTTTTGTAATATAATATAATCCCAATACCATATCCTGAGAAGGCAGCGTAATTGGTGATCCGTTTTGTGGATTCAGCATATTGTGTGCAGACAGCATCAAGACCTGAGCTTCCAGGATGGCAGCATGACTCAACGGTACGTGTACCGCCATTTGGTCACCATCAAAGTCGGCATTGAAGGCACCACATACGAGCGGGTGTAATTGGATTGCTTTCCCTTCAATTAATCTTGGCTGGAATGCCTGAATAGATAATCGGTGAAGCGTCGGGGCACGATTCAACATAATCGGATGCCCTTTTAATATGTGTTCGAGGATTTCCCAGATGACCGGGTCTTTTCGATCCACGAGTTTCTTAGCTGATTTTACAGTTTTTACAATACCTCTTTCTATCAGTTTTCTAATAATAAAAGGCTTGAATAACTCGGAGGCCATTCCCTTAGGCAATCCACACTCATGTAATTTCAACTGTGGGCCTACTACAATTACTGAACGACCCGAATAATCCACCCGTTTACCCAGAAGGTTCTGACGGAATCGACCTTGCTTACCTTTGAGAATATCACTAAGGGATTTCAAGGCACGTCCTCCTTCGGCTTTTACGGCGTTGGATTTTCTGGAGTTATCAAATAATGAATCAACGGCTTCCTGAAGCATCCGTTTTTCATTTCGGAGGATTACTTCCGGAGCTTTGATTTCCAATAATCTTTTCAAACGATTATTTCGAATAATCACCCGGCGATACAAATCATTCAAATCCGAACTCGCGAAACGACCACCATCCAATGGTACTAATGGACGCAGTTCTGGTGGAACGACAGGTAAGTATTGGATAACCACCCATTCCGGGTTATTATTTAATCGGCTGTTGGAATCTCTGAATGCTTCTACAACACGCAGACGCTTTAGAGCTTCTGATTTTCTTTGCTGGGAAGTTTCTGTAGCCGCTTGATTTCTAAGATCATAAGATAATTGATCCAGATTCAATGTGGCTAACAGATCACGGATGGCATCCGCTCCCATTTTAGCGATAAACTTATTGGGATCCGTATCTTCCAACAATTGGTTGTCTTGCGGAAGCGTATCCAAAATATCCAAATATTCCTCCTCTGTCATCAAGTCCATTCTGGATTGGCCTTCTGCCTCCCGGATACCCGGCTGGATAACGACATAACGCTCGTAATAGATGATCGTTTCCAGTTTTTTGGAAGACAATCCCAATAAGTAACCGATTTTATTTGGAAGAGATTTGAAGAACCAGATGTGAACAACGGGAACAACCAGCTTGATATGTCCCATGCGCTCCCGACGGACTTTCTTTTCCGTCACCTCAACACCACAACGGTCACAAACGATCCCTTTATATCTGATTCGTTTATATTTACCACAATAACATTCGTAATCTTTTACCGGTCCAAAGATTCGCTCACAAAAGAGTCCGTCTCTTTCCGGTTTGTAAGAACGATAGTTAATGGTTTCAGGTTTTAACACTTCCCCAAAGGAACGTTCCAGAATTTCATCCGGAGAAGAAAGGGTTAGTGTTATACTGTCAAATCTGCTTTTAACTTTAGTATTGGTCTTTTTGAATGGCATGTATTCAAAATTTTTATAAAAATATTATAAATAAAACCTATTGCTATATTTCCAAACTGCAAGGTCATTTAGAATCTTACAGATGCAATTTTAATATTAATCAAATTTAATATCCAGTGCTAATCCTCTCAACTCGTGAACGAGTACATTAAAGGATTCTGGTATTCCTGGTTCTGGTAAATTATCTCCCTTGACGATGGCCTCATAAGCTTTCGCTCGTCCCGTGATGTCATCTGACTTAATTGTCAGCAACTCCCGCAAGATATTAGATGCACCGAATGCCTCGAGTGCCCATACCTCCATCTCTCCAAAACGCTGACCACCAAACTGGGCTTTACCACCCAATGGCTGCTGTGTAATAAGAGAGTATGGCCCGATAGAACGCGCGTGCATTTTATCATCTACCATGTGAGATAATTTCAACATATAAATCACCCCAACTGTTGCGTGCTGGTGGAAGCGATCTCCGGTTTCTCCATCGTAGAGATAAGTCTGCCCCAGAGAAGGTAAGTCCGCCTGTTTACAATACTCATCGATTTCCTCCATAGAGGCTCCATCGAAGATCGGTGTGGCAAATTTTACACCCAACTTTTCTCCGGCCCAACCCAGAACCGTCTCAAAAATTTGTCCGAGGTTCATCCGGGAAGGTACACCCAGCGGGTTCAACACAATATCAACTGGCGTTCCGTCTTCGAGGAAAGGCATATCCTCCTGACGCACGATACGGGAAACGATCCCTTTATTACCATGACGTCCAGCAAGTTTATCTCCTACTTTGAGTTTACGTTTTTTAGCCATATATACTTTGGCCAATTTTAAAACTCCGGCAGGCAACTCATCCCCGATACTGATGTTGAATTTCTCACGCTTGTAGCGACCCACTTCCTCATTTACTTTGATGCTATAATTGTGCAGCAATCTGGCAATGAGACTGTTGGTATGATCATCGTCTGTCCAATTGGAATAATCCGCTGTGATATAGTCGATATCCTTGAGAACTCTTTGATTGAATTTGGTTCCTTTTGGAATCAATTCTTCGTTATAAATCGTTTTTACTCCTTTTGATAATTTATTTTTTACCAATACGAGTAACTTATCTATTAGAATTGTTTTCAGCTCATTCAATGCTACCTGATGCGCATCATCCAATTTGGCGATCATTTCTTTCTCCTTGGATTTTTGCACTTTGTCCTTCTTGGCACGAGCAAACAATTGCTTATTGATAATGATACCTTTTGTAGAAGGCGAAGCTTTCATAGAAGCATCTTTTACATCACCTGCTTTATCTCCAAAGATGGCGCGAAGCAGTTTTTCTTCCGGTGTAGGGTCGGATTCTCCTTTAGGTGTAATTTTACCTATAATAATATCTCCTTCCTTCACCCAGGCTCCAATTCGGATGATACCATTTTCATCCAAATCTTTTGTCGCATCTTCACTTACGTTAGGAATATCATTCGTCAATTCCTCTTCACCGAGTTTGGTATCCCGGACATCCATTTCAAAGTGTTCGATATGAATGGAAGTAAAAATATCATCCTTCACTACGCGATCTGATAATACAATCGCATCCTCAAAGTTGTATCCTTTCCAGGGCATAAAGGCCACTTTCAGGTTTTGGCCTAAGGCTAATTCGCCTTTCTGTGTTGCATACCCTTCGCAAAGGATATTCCCTCTTTCCACCCGTTGACCTTTTTGGACAATAGGTTTCAGGTTGATACAAGTTCCCTGATTTGTTCTAAGGAACTTGATCAGTTTATAAGATTTACGACTGTCCTCGAAAGACACCAATTGATCTTCATCAGTTCTATCATAGCGAACTACCACCTCATTGGCATCTACATATTCTACAATCCCGGCTCCTTCTGCATTGATCAACATTCTGGAATCTCTCGCCACTTTTCCTTCCAGACCCGTTCCCACAATCGGGGAATTTGGTCGGATGAGCGGAACGGCCTGACGCTGCATGTTTGATCCCATCAAGGCACGGTTGGCATCATCGTTTTCCAGGAAAGGAATCAGAGAAGCAGAAACCCCAACGATCTGGTTGGGAGCAACGTCCATGTATTCTACCTCAGAAGGTTCTAATACCGGGAAATCTCCGTGATTTCTACACTTAATTCTATCCGATTGGAAAGCCCCCTTCTCATTTACAGGAGAGTTGGCTTGTGCAATAGTTTTGAAATCCTCTCCTTCGGCGGAAAGGTATTCCGGTGGATTTTTATAATCTACTTTTCCTTTCGTTACCTTACGATAAGGTGTTTCAAGGAATCCCATTTTATTTACCTTGGCGTGTACGCAAAGGGTCGTAATCAAACCAATATTCGGTCCCTCCGGTGTCTCAATAGTACAGAGACGCCCATAGTGAGAGTAGTGAACATCCCGCACCTCAAATCCGGCTCGTTCTCTGGAAAGACCACCCGGTCCAAGGGCTGAGATACGTCGTTTATGCGTAATCTCTGACAATGGATTCGTTTGATCCAGGAATTGAGACAGCTGACTCGTTCCAAAGAAGGAATTAATAACAGAAGAAAGGGTTCTGGCATTGATCAGATCAATAGGCGTGAAGACTTCATTGTCTCTAACGTTCATTCTCTCCCGGATCGTTCTGGCCATTCTAGCCAAACCAACACCAAACTGAGCATATAATTGCTCTCCTACCGTTCGTACCCGACGGTTACTCAAGTGATCGATGTCATCAATCTCTGCTTTTTGATTGACTAAGCGAACCAGATATTTTACAATTTTAATAATATCTTCCTTAGTCAAAACCCGAACATCACGGGAAGTTTCCAGTCCTAATTTGCGATTGATTTTATAGCGACCTACATCACCCAGATCGTATCGCTTATCGGAAAAGAACAACTTGTCGATGATACCACGAGCTGTTTCCTCATCCGGTGGATCTGTTCCTCTTAATTGACGATAGATATGTTGTACCGCTTCCAGTTCAGAACTGGAAGGATCTTTTTGTAGTGTATTATATATAATGGAGTAATCTTCCTGGATGCCGAGTTTTTGAAGGATAATGCTATCCACATTGGTTTCCAGAATCAACTGAATGTTTTCCTCATCCAGTTCGACATCCCGTTCCAGGATAATTTCATTTCGCTCAATGGTTACTACCTCTCCGGTATCTTCATCCACGAAATCCTCTGTCCAACTCTTCAGAACCCGGGCTGCTAATTTACGCCCGATGGATTCTTCCAGATTTTTCTCGCTCACTTTGATTTCGTCAGCGAGGTCGAATATATTTAGAATTTCTTTATCAGAGTCATAGCCAATAGATCTCAAGAGAGTCGTTACTGGAAACTTCTTTTTCCGATCAATATAGGCATACATTACCGTATTGATATCCGTTGCAAATTCCATCCAGGCCCCTTTGAAAGGAATAATTCTGGCAGAGTAGATTTTGGTTCCGTTCGGGTGGAAGCTTTGTCCGAAGAATACTCCAGGTGAACGGTGAAGCTGCGTAACGATAACGCGCTCTGCGCCATTGATCACAAAAGTTCCCTTTGGCGTCATGTATGGAATATTCCCCAGGAATACATCCTGTACAATCGTTTTAAAATCTACGTGCTCCTCGTCATTACAGGAAAGTCTCAGTTTGGCCTTGAGTGGTACACTGTAGGTCAATCCTCTCTGCATACATTCCCCGATGGTATATCTTGGCGGGTCAACAAAGTAATCCAGGAACTCCAATACAAAGATGTTTCTGGCATCTGTAATGGGGAAATTTTCCTGAAATACTTTAAAGAGGCCTTCATTTCCTCTGTTTTCAGGGGTTGTTTCCAGTTGAAAAAATTCCTTAAAGGATTTGATTTGAATTTCGAGCAGATCGGGAGAATCTCCGGCACGTCTGATTTTTCCGAAATTGATGCGCTGAGGCAATTTAGTCTGTACGTTTCCGGTTGAAATCATGAATTAATTTTTATTTGGTTTTAGGAGGAGAAAATTGCCTCCTTAAACGATACAGCAAAATAAGCATCCGCCATTAGCGGTTTTGGCAAAAGGTTTTTTGGCGGAGAGACCTTTCATTAAAACTCCTTTCATTATAGCACAACAGGCTTAACCATTCCCAGAGGAATCGTTAAGCCTTTATGCACTATTTTTTGTTCGTTAATGCTTTATGCATTTGTAGTTTTGGTATGGAAAAAACCTATTTCAATTCAACAGAAGCACCAGCACCTTCAAGAGCAGCCTTGAGGGATTCTGCTTCATCCTTTGGTACACCTTCTTTCACAGGACCAGGAGCTCCGTCAACGAGTTCCTTTGCCTCTTTCAATCCAATGCCCAATAATCCTTTTACTTCTTTCACTACTTTGAGTTTTGCAGCACCTGCGGAAGTAAGGATAACGTCGAATTCAGTTTTTTCAGCAGCAGCTTCGCCACCGCCTCCACCACCAGGACCTGCTGCTACTGCAACTGCTGCCGCTGCTGGTTCGATACCGTACTCTTCTTTTAGAATGTTAGCTAACTCATTTACGTCTTTAACCGTAAGGTTTACTAACTGTTCTGCGAGATCTTTTAATTCTGCCATTTTTAAATAATTTTAATTTGATTAAAAAATAAATATGGCGCGTAAATATATTATAAATGCTTGGAAGCCAAATTTATTTGCGCACTTGGGGTTTACCCTTCTCTTTCCGATAGTGTTTTAATGATACCTGCAATGGTACTACCGCTGGATTTGAGTGCGCTGATAACGTTCTTTGCAGGAGATTGTAAAAGAGTAATGACCTCTCCTATCAATTCCTCTTTGGATTTCAGATTAGCCAGAGCCTCAATCTGATCATCTCCAAAAAACACATCCTGATCAATATAAGCTGCTTTCAGGACAGGTTTTTCGTTGTCCTTGCGAAACTCTTTGATCAATTTTGCAGGAGCGTTAGCTGTTTCGGTAAACATGATGGCCGTTGGGCCCTTAAGGGCATCCATCAATCCTGCATAATTTTTTTCTTCAGGGAAAGATTCCAGTGCTTTGCGCACTAGTGTATTTTTCAGTACCTTAATTTCGATCCCTTTCTCGAAGCAAAGGCGGCGCAACTGAGATGTTGTCTCTACCGTGAGCTCAGAAGCATCTGTTACATAGAAAAAATTAGAATCGCCAAATTTTTCCTTTAACCCCTCAATGACTGCTGTTTTTTCCGCTTTGGTCATTTTATTAGAATTTAAATATTATTCAAAAATTAAATTATGCGATATCCTATTTAATTGATTTAGGATCAATTTTTATCCCAGGGCTCATTGTAGAAGCCACTGTGATACTCTTCATGTAGATTCCTTTTGCAGAAGATGGTTTCATTTTCATTAAGGTAGAAAGAAACTCATCTGCATTCCCGAGCAGTTTTTCTGCTGAGAAGGAAACGCGTCCTACAGAACTATGAATAATCGCATTTTTATCAATTCGAAAAGAAATTTTACCTCCTTTTACATCATTGACAGCAGCACCTACATTAGGCGTTACTGTTCCTGTTTTAGGATTGGGCATCAGACCTCTTGGCCCAAGCACTCTACCTAAACGACCAATTTTGGCCATGACATTAGGTGCAGCGACGACGACATCAAAGTCTGTCCATCCACCTTGAACTTTAGCAATCAATTCATCCAGACCGACATAATCAGCTCCGGCGTCTTTTGCTTCCTGTTCTTTGTCAGAGGTACAAAATACCAATACTCTTTTCGTTTTTCCGGTTCCGTTCGGTAGAGTAACCGTTCCCCGGAGGGCCTGATCTGGTTTTCTTGGATCGAGACCGGTGCGGACATGAATGTCAACAGAGGCATCAAATTTTGTGGTGTTGACTTCTTTGACTAAAGCCATAGCCTCTTGCAGCGAATAGAGTTTACTTCTATCCACTTTTTCATTAGCAGCTTTTCGTTTTTTTGGAACTCTTGCCATTTTTTAATATTTGCGATTCTTAAAAAGAATCGGGTGAGGTAAATAACGTCCCCTGTTTATAAGGAGGAGACTCCCTTCTATATCAAACCGGAAATAACCGGTTGAGTTTTTTACTTTTTAGTTATCCTGACTAGCATCGCCTTGCCAAGGTGGAGTACCTTTAATAGTAATCCCCATACTTCTGGCTGTACCTGCTACCATTTTCATCCCGGATTCTACTGTAAAGCAGTTCAAGTCCGGCATTTTATCTTCGGCGATAGATTTCACCTGATCCCAGGTAACAGAACCCACTTTTGTACGATTGGATTCAGGAGATCCCCCTTTTAGTTTAGCCGCCTCTAACAACTGTACTGCTGCTGGTGGTGTTTTGATGATAAAGTCGAAGGATTTATCAATATAAACGGTGATTACGACTGGTAATAATTTACCCTGACTTTCCTGAGTTTTTGCGTTGAAACGCTTGCAAAACTCCATGATATTCACCCCTTTCGCACCAAGGGCAGGACCTACGGGAGGAGCAGGATTTGCTGCGCCACCTCTAATCTGTAATTTTATAAAAGTTTCGACCTGCTTTGCCATTACTTATTTTAATTTTAGTTTAAATTGTATACGTTCTTGGATAAATTTCTCGTGAAGAGGAAGCTTCAACACTTGAAGTTTTCTTATCAAAAAACGAATTAAGATTGCTTTTCTACCTGCATAAAGTTCAGTTCCACTTCTGTTCCCCGACCGAAGATTTTTACAATTACCTTCAGTTTTTTCTTTTCTTCATTTACTTCTTTAATATCTCCTACAAAATCATTGAATGGTCCATCAATAATTTTAATGGATTCTCCAACCAGGAAGGGTTCGATCATTGCTTCTCCCACATCTTGGGATTCGTCAACTTTACCCAGCATCCGATTGGCTTCTGACTGCTGCATGGGGATGGGGTTATTTTTACCCAGAAAATGAATAACGTTTGGGATACCTGCAATAGAAGTAATCATTTCTCCGGAAAACTTCCCAGGGATTGCTTCAATTAAGATATATCCAGGTAAAATATTTCTATCCAGAATAACTTTTTTCTGGTTGCGTATTTTGTAAACTTTTTCGGTAGGAACGATAACTTGCGTTACTACGTCCTTCCACCCGGATCGTTCTACTTCCAGATCGATTCGTTCTTTAATCTTTCGCTCTTTTCCAGAGATAACCCGGAGACTATACCATTTTTTTTCTTCAGCCATATCCAATATTATTGACTATCTGGATAACCGTAAATCAATAGTCTTAATACTTCCTCCGCAATTACATCCATAAAAAAGATAACGAATGCACTGATCAGGGACGCAACAATAACCAAAACGGTACTTTGTTGCAATTTCAACCAATCCGGCCAGGTTACTTTATAGGCCAATTCGTTGTAACTTTCTTTGATGTAGGCAATTATTCCTTCCATTATAATAAGGTACTATTTTAGTAGCACGGGCAGAAGGACTTGAACCCTCGACCTACGGTTTTGGAGACCGCCGCTCTACCAACTGAGCTATGCCCGTATAGAAAAATGAAGCACTTTGACCCTAAAAACAGGGTCAAAATGCTTAACAAATATATATTTTGAATAAAATATTATTACTCAATAATCTCAGTCACCTGACCGGCACCTACTGTACGTCCACCTTCACGAATCGCAAAACGAAGTCCTTTCTCCATTGCGATAGAAGTGATGAGGTGTACTTCCAGAGATACGTTATCACCAGGCATTACCATTTCCACACCATCTGGTAATTTAACATCACCAGTTACATCCGTTGTACGGAAGTAGAATTGTGGACGGTATCCGTTGAAGAATGGTGTGTGACGACCTCCTTCTTCTTTACCTAAAACGTAAACCTCACATTTGAATTTGGTGTGTGGTGTAACAGAACCAGGTTTGCAGATAACCATACCTCTCTTAATAGCTGTACGGTCAACACCTCTTAAAAGGATACCTGCATTATCACCTGCTTGTCCGGTATCAAGGATTTTACGGAACATTTCCACCCCTGTACAAGTAGAGGTCAATGCTTCCTCAACCAATCCGATAATTTCTACAGAATCTCCAACGTTGATTACTCCACGCTCGATACGTCCGGTAGCCACTGTACCACGACCTGTGATAGAGAATACATCCTCAATCGGCATCAGGAATGGTTGGTCAACTAAACGCTCTGGCTCAGGAATATCATTATCACAAGCAGCCATTAGGTCCATAATAGATTTTGTAGCGGCTTCATCTCCTTCAAGGGCTTTCAAAGCAGAACCCTGAATGATGCTGATGTTGTCACCGTCAAATTCGTAGCTGCTCAACAACTCACGAACTTCCATGTCAACCAACTCTAACATTTCCTCATCGTCCACCAAATCAACTTTGTTCATGAAAACAACGATTTGAGGTACACCTACCTGGCGAGCCAAAAGGATGTGCTCACGAGTTTGAGGCATAGGACCATCCGTAGCGGCCACAACGAGAATCGCACCGTCCATTTGGGCAGCACCTGTTACCATGTTTTTAACGTAATCGGCGTGACCAGGACAGTCAACGTGCGCATAGTGACGATTTTCAGTTTCGTACTCTACGTGAGCCGTGTTAATTGTGATACCTCTTTCTTTTTCTTCAGGAGCGGCATCAATAGAATCGTAATCCATTTTGTCGGCGAGACCTGCATTTGCCAACACATTAGTAATGGCAGCTGTCAAAGTCGTTTTACCGTGGTCAACGTGACCAATTGTCCCAATATTGAGGTGGGGCTTGTTGCGTTCGAAAGTTTCCTTTGCCATCGGTTTAAACTATTTTTTGGTGTGAAAATTTGTATTTAAAAAAAATGATTTCCGTAATTGAAATTTGCAGATTAGTTTTTTAGCGTTGTAATTAATTCTAAAAACAGGCTTGAGTATAGAACTTGAGAGCCAATGAAGGGAATTGAACCCCCGACCCCTTCCTTACCATGGAAGTGCTC
>JAHDCK010000288.1 GCA_020629915.1 Saprospiraceae bacterium | reverse complement strand
AAAACAAAAATAGCCTATAATATTTTAAAAAACATAAACTCAAACAGCTTCTTAGTAAGATTCTTTAGGAAAGGTTAAACACCTTTCTGTGAAAATTGTGTCCGTTGAATTCATCGCAGATAGATACAAATCTATCAAAAAAGGAAGTCATTTCTTCTTTTCTTCTTCCAAAGTCATTCTGGAACCGGTCGTAATATTCTCCCGGGTGTTTCTTGACGAGTTCATTCAGGTATTGTTCGTCCAGGCGGATGGTGTGCTTAAGGTTACGGATGACATCTGTGCGGTAGTAGTGAAATAAGTTTTGGAAATGGTCGATCTGTTTGTTTTCGTCTTTAGTCGGTTTTTGGGTGGAGGAGAAGAGGTCGAGTTGTTGCTGGAGATTTTCAATGTGTTTTTCGGAATTCTTCAACATTTGATACCAGGTTTCTTCCTGCTTGAAAATGGGTGCGAAATCAACGGACTGATTTTCTGTTAATGTTTCCATATTCTTTAATTTTGTGGTTAAAAAATCTGTCTTTGATGAGGTTTACCTTATAAATATAGGTTTTCTAATTAAAAAACCAAAAATAAATTGGTTGGGTTTTAGAAATTTTTTCCAGCTCTGATTTAAACCCCTTGAAATGCAGTGATTTCATATAAAATTTTATTATAAATATTATATAAAAATTGTTTTGTAAAACTTGATCAGGAATTCTAAAAACGAAAAGAAATCCTTTTACTTTGCAGGTTTCAAATTCTAGGTAAAAAATGAAGAAGATTTTAATCATAGGCGCAGGTCGTTCCGCAACGGCACTTATTCAATATACACTCAAAGAAGCTGAGAAGAATGGTTGGTTTGTAACCGTCGCAGATGCCGACCCGGAACAGGCCGAAAAAAAGGTCAATGGACATCCGAACGGAAGAGCCACGTGGCTGGATGTGAATAAAACCAATGATCGCCGGGAGGAATTGACGAAAGTGGATGTGGTAGTTTCTTTGCTGCCTGCTCACCTGCATATCCTTGTCGCTAAAGATTGTATCCAACTCAAAAAACACCTGATTACCGCTTCCTATGTTTCTAAAGAAATGTACAAACTAGGAGAAGCCGCCCGTAGCAATAACCTGATCTTCATGGGGGAGATGGGGCTGGACCCCGGCATCGATCACATGTCGGCGATGCAAACCATCCACGAAATTCGGGAAAAAGGCGGAGACATACAGGCGTTTCGTTCCTACACCGGCGGACTCATCGCCCCGGAAAGTGATAATAATCCCTGGCATTATAAATTTACCTGGAACCCCAGGAACGTCGTTCAGGCAGGACAGGGAACAGCGCAGTATTTGGAAGATGGAAAATATAAATATATTCCATATAATCGTTTGTTTGGAGAATCTCACCTGGTAGATATTCCCGGAATGGGGGAGTACGACGCTTACGCCAATCGGGATTCCTTATTGTATCGTTCTATCTATGGGCTGGATGATATTCCAAATATTTTGAGAGCGACGCTGCGCTACAAGGGATTTTGCGGGGCCTGGCATGCGTTAGTTCAGTTGGGACTGACCGATAGTTCATATCCCATTGTAGAAAGTGATCAAATGACTTACTTCGATTTGGTGGAAGCTTATCTGGGGAGTAATTATAAGGGTGGAACGATTCGGGATCGAGTGGCGAATTTTCTGGGAGTGGAAGTTTTTTCGGATGTAATGGATAAACTGGAATGGCTGGGACTATTTCGAAAGAAAAAAATTAAAGCTAAAAATGCGACACCTGCGACTATTCTTTTAGAATTGCTGCTGGATAAATGGAAACTCAGTCCGGAGGACAAAGATATGATCATCATGCACCACGAATTTGAGTATTTGATGGATGGAAAGAAAAAACTGAGAACTTCTACTATGATTTTAAAAGGAGAAGATTCTGTGGATACAGCCATGTCAAGATTAGTGGGTTTGCCTCTTGGTATTTTTGTAAAATTAGTGATGCAGGGAAAAATAAAAGCCAAGGGGGTTCAGATTCCGGTGAGGTCAGAAATTTACGAACCTGTATTAAAGGAGTTGGAAGATTACGGTGTGGTATTTAAGGAAGTTGAAAAAGATATATAAATAAAGTTATAGTGTAGTTGATGTAAATCCTTCCTACGCAATTCCCCCATGACGATTTTTTAATAAAAACAAAATCGGTTTGGATAAGGTCAGAAGTTTGCAGATATTTCAGTTACTGCGCTACGGTGCAGTGATTGGTATTAATATTCTCCTGACTAAAACTTATCTCTCTACTTCCCAAATTGGCATTTACGAAACCCTCATGCTCCTGCTCACCAGTGCTACTTTTTTCTGGGTATCCGGTTTGTTGCAGGGGACATTACCTATCTATCCTACTCTTGACGAAATTAAGAAAAAAGTATTTTTATTTAATGCTTTTGTTGTATTCGTTACCTTGAGTGCACTAGTAGCAGCCGCTTTATATTTTAGTGAGTCATATATTGTTTCCTGGGTTACAAATCTGGAAGAGTTGCCTTATTTTGGATGGTTGTGCCTTTTTCTGCTATTTAATATTCCTTCTTTTTTTATAGAATATATTTATTTGCTTACAGAGCAACCTAAAAGGATTGTGCAGTATGGAGTTGTAGCTTTTTCCTTGCAGGTAATAGTGGTGGCAGTTCCTTTGTTTTTAGGTTATGATTTAGAAGTGAGTTTTAAGGGATTAGTTGTATTAGGAATAATTAAATTTTTATGGGCGGTATTTTTAATTTTCAAATATGGAAAATGGCAAATTGACTTTTCTTTACTAAGGGAATACTGGGTTGTTTCGCTGCCCTTGATTGCTTATTTGCTACTGGGGGGCGGGATGGAATACGTAGATGGGTTTATAGTTACTTCCCTGTTTGATGAAGAAAAACTGGCTGTTTTTCGCTACGGTGCAAAGGAATTGCCGGTAGCTCTCGCTTTGGCGAATGCATTTAGCGCAGCTATTATTCCAACGGTAGCATTGAATATGGAAGGAGCCCTGGAAGATATCAAGGAGCGTTCCCGGCCTTTAATTCATGGCTTATTTATAATATCAATTATTTTGATGTTAATTAGTCGGCCACTATTTCCTGTCCTCTTCAATCCGGACTTCGCAGATAGTGCATTGATTTTTAATATATATTTATTGATATTAACGAGTCGTTTGTTATTTCCACAAACGATTCTCACTGGCCTTAAAAAGACAAAAGTTATATTAGTAGTTTCTATTTTTGAGTTTATATTAAATCTGACTTTGAGCTTGTTGTTAGCTCCGGTTTACGGATTGGCTGGTATTGCCTTTGCGACGGTCATTGCATTTTTATTTGAAAAAATCGCCTTGATGGCGTATAATTACATCCGCTTGAATATTCATCCGGCAGCTTATGTAGATTTTAAGTTATATGGAGTTTATTCTGTTGCGTTAGTTGGAGCATTCTTTGCGTCCTGGTATTTAATTTGATGAGTGTAGAAAAAAAATATACGATTTGGCAGGTTTTGTTAGCGCTTCTGGCTTGTTATGTTTTGGTGGTAGCAAGGTGGGGGTACGAGTATGGTCGCAATGATCAGACCCAGGTTTTGTGTTATGCCAAGTACCTGAACAATCCGGATTTGTATCCGAATGATTATTATATTCAAAATTTAAGTACAAAAGTTCCCAATGAGCGATTTGTATTCTCCTGGCTATTGTCCGGGCTGGGGGATTGGATGCAGCCTTTGGCTTTCGTGCTTCATATTTTATTTTCTTTGGCTCTGTTTTTTTTAGTATATAAAATTGCGAAAGAATTTATAGAATCTGATTATCTGATTTGGTTGGGTATTTTAGTTTTAAATATATTTTTTCAAGGGATAAATTTAGGCAGCAATGAACTGTGGACGAATACTTTTTTTGTCAGTATCGTCGTGACGACGCTTTGTTTATTTTCTATTTATTTATATTTAAAAAATGATAATTACTGGCCTTCCTTTTTATTGTTTGGAATAGCTACCTGGTTGCAACCCGTTTTTGGAACACAACTTTTCGCTACCTTTTTTGGAATCACCCTCCTGGGGAAATGGTTGAATCAATTTGAAGTTTCCTGGAAAACAATAGCCTTTTGCTTTTTTAGCTGGATACTGACGGGCGGAGTTTGGGTGTTGTATTTAAAATTCTTCTTTGAAGAGCCTGGTGTATCCAATGCCCTGTTTTACGAAATTCTTTTTGACTTTCGATCTCCGCATCACTATCGGCCTTTTGCTTTTCCGTTACTTTCTTATCTTATTTTAGTTCCAGCTTTTTTTATATCTTTCTTATTTTATATAAAAAATAAAATAAAACTAGCTCTGTTTTTTGGGATTACATTTATTGGATTAATACTAGCCACTATTTTTGTGGAAGGATTTCGGGAGGTCAATGTCACCTCTCTCCAATGGTTCAAGCTAACGATTTGGCTCAAGCTCTTTAGCATGATTGCCATTGTTGCTCTCCTTGAAAATTACTTTCCCTTTTTAAAAAATGAAAATTTAAAAAGAGCAGCCTATCCTGTTTTGTTGGGGGCGGGAATTGTTGTTGTAAGTATTTTTATATATAATCCAAAAATATTTTTTTGGAATGTTCCATTTGATTTTAATGCTGGTGCAAGAAATGATCCTGCTGTGCAGATTAGTAAAATGGCGAGAGAAAAAACACCATTGGATGCGACCTTTATTTATCCAATTGCCTTTACAGAATTAAAATATTATGGCGAACGGAGTTCCTATCTCGATTTCAAAATCCTCGTTCACCGCAAGCAAAAAATGGTCGAGTGGTACAGAAGGATGAAACTCATTTATGGTCTGGACAATGATTCCAAACAAAAAGGCCTCAACGCCAATGATCTGGCAGATGATTATTTTACCGGACTCAATGAAGCCGCACTCGCTAACTTAAAAGAGAGAGAAGGTATTACTCATATATTAACCTTTACTAATCATCAGTTGTCTTTACCAGTCATAGCTGAAAATAATAGATATAAAATATATTTGATTCAATAATGCAAAATGTAGAATTTTTTAATGTAGAATTAGGAATTAATTCTACATTAAAAAACTCTCCTCTCCGGCATTGGAATATTCTGAACGACTAATTGAGCTGTATTTTTATGACGCTCCTCTAAATGGATCATTTTTCCGGTTTTCATGGCTTCGATGGTTTCCGGCAAAAAATGGCGAATGGTAATCAATTCCAGATTTTCCGTTTTGAGGACTTGAAATTCCTCTTCCAGATCTTTAAGTAAAAGGGGCAATCGTTCCTTTTGATTTTGCACGCAAACCGAAAAACTAATAGCAGAATTTCGCATAAGATTAATTTTTATCCTGTGCTGCGAAAATAAATGAAACAACCGGCTCAGATGGTGCTCGGCTACAAAGGAAAAATCTCGCGTGGCAATATTGAGCATTACCTGATCCTTTTCCACAACAATAACCGGGGGGTAATTTTCTTGGGACGTCGTTCCAATTTGCGTCCCTGCCCCCGAAGGATTCTCAAAGGATTTTACAAGCAAAGGTATTTGTTTATTTTGTATAGGTTTTATTGTTTTTGGATGAATTACTTTCGCACCGTAATAAGTCATTTCGATGGCTTCCCGGTAAGAGAGATGATCCAGCTTCGTTACATTTTTAAACAATCTTGGATCAGCAGTAAGGATGCCGGGAACATCTTTCCAGATGGTCATGCTCTCCGCATCCAGGCAGTAGGAGAGGATGGCAGCCGTATAATCTGATCCTTCCCGTCCAAGGGTTGTGGTGAAATTTTCGCTGGTGCCACCGATGAATCCCTGCGTGATGATCCATTTTTTATCCTGAACAACCGGAGCTATTTTTTCCTGCGCCCGCTGTTGAGTGAGCGACCAGTTGACTTTAGCATCCCTATACGTATTATCCGTTTGTATAATATCTCTGGCGTCCATCCATTGCACCAGAAAATTATTTTCTTTTAAATATGCTGCTACAATTTTTGTAGAAACCAATTCGCCAATAGATACGATTTGATCGTATATGTAATCGTATTCATCCTGGACGGGCTCTTCAATTAACCATTCTATCTCTACAAAGGTGTCATTGACTTCTGCAAAAACTTCATGTCCTTGAGGGAAAATTTTTCCTATGATTTCAAAATGATCCAGCCGGGTTTTTTCCAATAGCTCCATCGCTTCTCCCGTTTGCTGGAAGTAGGCATTGAGGATTTTTTCAAGTGCATTGGTCGTTTTTCCCATAGCAGAAATAACA